>JBBWZU010000667.1:0-9124 GCA_039649225.1 Hyphomicrobiales bacterium
CGCTGCATCCCAAGGGCCACATCACGACCAGCAACGAGAAGATCGCCGCCTACGCGGACAACCAGCTCCAGGTCAAAGGCGGGATCCTGATCGGGATCTGGGATGAGGCCGAGCTTGCGGCGATCCGCGAGAGGGTGGGACGTTAGCAAGTCACTCCGTCATGGCCGGACTTGCTCCGGCCATCCACGCCTTGCTTCGCGATCGGAAAGGAAGTCGTGGATGCCCGGAACAAGTCCGGGCATGACGGAGCGCGCAAAGCAGCGAGACCGGCACGAAGTCGCGGCCGAGGTCAAAACTCGATGCATCCGGACAGGAAGCGGCGCCGATCCATCTTTGTCCTCTCCGGCCGGCAGGTGCCTGAGGCGCGCGCTCGCGTCCGCCATCCTGGCGACTAAACCAAAGTATGGCCCGAGGCGACTTTGGCACAATTATCAATTCGATGCTCCGCGACCATCTCCGGGACACGCTGATCCAAGCGTGAAAGACACCCCGTCAAGCACAAGGAGCCAAAGCCATGTTCAGCATTGTCAAGATCGCTGTCGCCATGATCGTCGTCGGTTCAGTCTCGGTTGCGCCGGCGTTCGCCGCACACCGTCACCATCCGGCCTACGCGCAGCCTGCGTTCCAGAACCGCGACGTGTCGCTGTCGCCGCTGGCCGTGCCTGGCCCCGCGGAAGAACAATGGTTCGATCGCGCGACGCAGAGTTTTGGTGCCGGTTAAGTAGAGACTCCGTCATGCCCGGGCTTGTCCCGGGCATCCACGACTTAACTGCTGCACTTGCCAGGAAGACGTGGATGGCCGGAACAAGTCCGGCCATGACGGATGGCTATTCTCATCTCCCAATCCAGGACCCCGCATGCCCACCAACGGCCGGTACTTTCCGCCGCGATCGCTGACGCGGCCGCTGACCTCGGTGATCCGCGATGTCGATCCGGATTTCGACCGCGATGCCGACAAGTTAAGACTGTTCGAATTTTCCAACGGCCGCATCTTTACCGACAGACCGAGCAACCTGTTCCCCTACAACGAGGATTGAGATGGCAATCAAAGGCGCGTCATTCGCCTCCTTTCCGGACGGGCAGAGCGTGTTCGGCGTCGGCAACGGCAACCTGCTGCAGCCGATTCCGATCCCCGACGGCTACGAAGCCTGTCCGGCCGGCGCCGCGACGGTGCTCGGGTCGAGCGGCGCGATTGGTGACTATCTTGAGTCCATCATCATCGTGCCCGGCACGACGTCGCCGGGCGCGGTCAGCATCAAGGACGGCGCCGGCACCGCCATCACGATCTTCACCGGCGGCGCGACCAGCGTGGCGGACCTCAAGCCATTCGCGGTGCGGCTCGGGATCCGCGCGACCGGCGCCGGCTGGACCATCACGACGGGCGCGAACGTGACGGCGCTTGCATCGGGCCTCTTCACCTGATGAGCGCCACCCGCGTTAGGCATGAGCTGCTCGATCCGCATCGCGGCACCCACACGCTGCTGTTCACCTCGCACGAGGCGCCGGCGGACGGAGCCGTGGATCCCAACAAGGACTGGGACGAGACCGTATGCCGCGCCATCGGGCGGCTGCTGCATGGCGAATATCGCGGCCATGACTGGCAGGTGTGGGTCAGCCGCCAGCAGGGCATCGCGAAAATCTGGCTCAACTGCCTGATGAACCCGGCATATCCGTATCTGCTGCATTTGACCGAACTGCTGGCGCCGCGCGATGTGATCGCGGCCGGCGGCGAGATTCTCGAGCGCTACAACATTCCGCGCTCGGCGGTCGATTTCGGTCTCGTGCACGACATCCGCGAAAAAATGGGACCGCTGGCAACCCGCATGGTGCCGCCCGGCGGCGATATCAAAGGTTTTTGACAGTGCAAGACGTCGCGTCCGATCGTACCAGCCCGACCGAAGATGGCTTCGACGGATTGGCCTATGAGGCGCGCAGGCTGCAATCGGCGCAGATGACGGATACTGAACGCGACGAGGCGGCGCCGGACTATCTCCGGCTGATGCGCGAGGCGCGGCAGCGCGGGCAGACTTACTACACCGAGAACCTGCAAGGGCCCGTCGACACGAATTACCGGGCGTTCCGCAACAAGCATTTCGCGGGTTCGAAATACTGGTCGACCGACTACCGCAACCGCTCAAAGCTGTTCCGGCCGAAGACGCGCAGCGCGGTGCGCAAGGCCAATGCGGCCGCGATCTCGGCGCTGTTCTCCTCGACGGATGCAGTCAAATGTTCGGCCGGCGATGACAGCAACCCGCAGCAGAAGGCCAATGCGGCGCTGACGCAGGAGCTGTTCAACTACCGCACCGACCGCACCTCGGGGCAGGCGGCGATCCCGTGGTTCCGCATCTGCGGCGGCGCGCACCAGGACGCGATGCTGCAATCGGCCTGCATCTCGAAGCAATACTGGAAGCTCGAGCTGCGTGCGATGGGCGAGGAGTCGGACCTCGACGCTGTGACCGGCGAACCGCTGCTCGACGAAGAAACCGGCGCGCCGAAAATGGTCGAGGTCTACAAACCGTTCATCGACCGGCCGGACGTGATGCTGTTTCCGCTGGAAAACATAGTGATTGATCCGGCCGCGAATTGGCTGAGCCCGATCCAGTCGGCGGCGTTCTTCATGGCGAGGGTGCCGATGTCGATCGACGAGGTGATGCAGATGCAGCATCACCCGCTCAATCCCTGGAAGCCGCTCACCGAGGCGCAACTGCGCTCCGGCGGCGCGGTCTCGGACTACACGGCTAAGAACACGCGCCAGCAGCGCGAGGGCATCGACCGGCTCGACAACCGCTTCACCGGCACGCGCAGTTTTGAAATCGTGTGGGTCTACGAGGTGTTCATCCGCTGGCAGGGCGAAGACATCTGCTTCTGGGCGGCAGGGGACCAGCATTATTTGACCGATCCGAAACCCGTGCGCGAGGTTTATCCAGAGCAAGGCGGCGAGCGGCCGTACACATTCGGCGTCATCAATCTGGAAAGCCACCGGCTGTTTCCGATGTCGCCGGTGGAAAGCTGGCAGCAGGGGCAGGTCGAGATCAATGACTTCGCCAATCTGACGCTGGATGTCGCCAAGCTCAGCGTTGCGCCGGTGACGAAAGTCAAGCGCGGGCAGAACGTCGACCTCGGCGCGCTGTCGCGGCGCGGCCCGCAGTCGCAGATTCTGGTCAACAATCCCGACGATGTGACCTGGGACCGGCAGCCCGGACCGGACGGGAGCGCGATGGCGATCCAGGATCGGCTGTCCGTCGACTTCGACGATCAGGCCGGCCAATTCAATTCCGGCTCGGTGCAGACCAACCGTTCGCTGAACGAGACCGTCGGGGGGCTACGGTTGATCTCGGGCGCCGCCAATGCGGTGAGCGAGTTCGACCTGCGGGTCTGGATCGAGACCTGGACCGAGCCGACCATCGCGCAGATCGTCAAACTGCTGCAATACTACGAGGATGATCAGACCATTTTGGCGCTATGCGGCGGGCGGGCAAAACTGTTCGAGAAATTCGGCGTCAGCGAGATCAACGACGAGCTGCTGCAGCAGCAGATCAAGGTCCGGGTCGATGCCGGCGTCGGCAATGCCGACCCGGAGCAGAAGCTCGCCAAGCTGCAGACCGGCCTCAGCATCCTGATGCCGCTGTTCGCGAACAGTCCGCAGGTCGCGAGCGGCGAACTGAGCGTCGACCTCCGGGCGATCGCGGATGAAGTGTTTGGCCTCTGCGGGCAGCGCGACGGCGCCGCGAAATTCATCAAGGCCGGCGAACCGAAAGGACCCGACCCGTCGATGGGGCTGCAGCTCAAGAAGCTGCAATCGGAGATCGACAAGAACCAGGCCAGTGCCAAGTCCACGATCATGAGTGGGCTTGCGGCGGTGGCCAAAGTCGACCTCGGCGGCAAGCAGCTCGAAGCCGATCAGACCCATGCGCTGGTCGATGCGCATTTGCGCGCCGTCGACATGGGGCATCAGCACGGGCACCGGCATGCCGACGCGCTGGCCGCGCAGCCGCAGGACGCGCCACAGATGCCGGACGCGCCGCAGCTTGACGGGGAGGGCGGCGCGGCGCCTGCGCAAAGTTCAGCGCCAGGCCGCGCGCTGATCGAGGCGCTGGTGCAGGCGCTGCAGGCGCCACGCGCGCGCCGCTTCCAGTTCGAGCGTGGTCCGGACGGACGGCTTCATGCGGTGAACGAAATCTCGGGCGCGCAAGCGCCGCCGCAAGCAGCTTCAGGACCGATGCAGCAACAGACTCCACAAGGGCCGCCGCAAGGCGGCCTTCTGGTTTAGAGGACCGGCCGCCGCAAGGCGGCCTTCTGGTTTAAGGAACCGCCTGAATGGCCGCCTACGTCAAATATCAGCAATTCGTCGAAGACATCGCCAAGAAGGTCCACAACCTCAACACCGACACGCTAAGGATCGCGCTGACGAACACGGCGCCGAACGTATCGACGCACAAGGTCCTGGCCGACATCACCGAGATTGGTCCCGGCAACGGTTATGCGGCCGGCGGCAACGCCGCGACGTTCACGAGCGGCGCGCAGACCACGGGCACCTACAAGCTGGTGCTCGCCGACGTGACCTTCACGGCCTCCGGCGGCAACATGAACGCGTTCCAATATGCGGTGCTCTACAACGCGACACCGACCAGCCCGCTCAAACCGCTGATCTGCTATTTCGACTACGGAACGTCGATCATCATCACCAACGGCAACAGCTTCACGGTCGATCTCGATCAGACCAACGGAGTGTTCACCTTTGTCTAACGCACAAGACTTGATGCGCCTGCGCTTCCACGAGCTGCGGGCGCAGATCGCCGCCGTCGAGGCGGTTTCCGGACCGCTGCGCCAAAAGCGCGACGCGATCCACGCCAAGGCGCAGGCGATCGTCGACACGGCCACGCCGCTCGACGCGCAGATCCTTGGCGCCGAAGCCGGCCTCTACGGGGCCAAGAACGAGCTGGCGATGCTCTCGCGCGCGCTCGGCGGCAAGACGGCGGTTGACGCCTGATGGCGACGCAGAAGAACCTGATCCACGAGGTTTCGAGCACGACCGGGAGCGGCAACTTCACGACGGTCGCGGTCAACGGCAAGGTTCAATGCGGCGACGCCACGAACGGCTTTGGCACCGGCGGCACGCCGAACGTCTTCGACTACTTCATTTCCAACCGCGACGCAGCCGAGTGGGAGCGCGGCACCGGCCATTGCTCGGCGCTCGGCACGCTGGTGCGCGACACCGTCCTGGCATCGTCCAACGCGAACGCACTGGTGAACTTCTCGGCCGGCACCAAGGACGTCACCAACGACATCCCGGCCGCCAAGCAGCTTCGCTCTGACAACAACCTGTCCGACCTTGGCGCGGCGGCCACCGCGCGCACCAACCTTGGATCAACGACCATCGGCGACGCGCTCTTTATCGCGGCGAACGCGGCCGGGGCGCGAACGACACTCGGCGCGTCCACGATCGGCGGCAACCTGTTCACCGCCGCGAGCGCCTCGACCGCCCTGGCGCTGCTGCTTGCGTCCGGAACGGTCTGCGTATTCGGGCAGACCAGCGCGCCGACCGGCTTTACCAAGGTCACGAGCGGCAACGACCGATTGCTGCGGTTGGTGAACGGCACGGCGAGCACCGGCGGCTCAATCGCCTTCTCGACGTTCGCGGCTGCGACGGTGGTCGGCAGCACCGCGATTTCCGCCGCGCAGATGCCGCCGCACACGCACACGTACGACTGGCTCGTGCTGAACCCGAACGGGCAGCCGGGAGGCGGCATCGGCGGCTGGTCGAGCACCGCGACCGGCACGACAGGCGGGGCCGGCAGCGGCGCCGGCCACGACCACAGCATCAACCACAACATCACGTACTCGGACGTGATATTCGCGACCAAGGACTGAGGCGATGGCGATCGAAGCGACAGACGAAGACATCGGCCGGCGCGTCCGTTATCTCGATGGCACGCTCGGCACGATCGCCAAGGTGACCGAGAGCTACGTCCACGTCACATGGGACATTCAGAACCCGGAATTTAACCCCTACGACAAGACGTCGGAGCGGATCGTCCCGAGCGATCACCCCTCGCCAACGCTGGCCGGCGAGCTGGAGTTCGCCTGATGGATTTCCTCCCGGACCCGAAGATCGGATGCCCCTATACGGGCTTCACGCAGAAGTGCCGCACGATGGTGGTCGAGCACGCCTGCCCGAAGTTCGTGAAGATCGACGGCATGAACCCGCAATCGGGCGAGCCGATGAGCAAGTTCGGCTGCATCGACGCCTTCCAGGCGCATCTGATGCTTGAAAACTCGGCGCAGCAGCGCTCGACCGGCGCCGCGGTGGAATCACTGCGCAACAAATTCGTCACGGCCGCGACGCACGTTCTCCTCTCGGCCGGTGCGCCTCAGGAAGAGGTGATGAAGCTCATCACCGACGACACGCCGCCCAAGCTGCTCTCCGGGGGCTAAGCCACCGTGATCGGCGGCTTTATCGGGAAACCGATCGGCGGAGTCATCTTCACCGGCGGCTCCGTCTCGATGGTGGCGTTGAGCGGAAGCTACGCGCTCACCGGACAGGCTGCGGTCTTCAATGCGACGATCACCGTCGTCTCCGGCAGCTACACGATCAACGGCCAAGCGGCGTTTCTGAACACCAACGTGCCGGCGGCGAACGGCGCGTACACGCTCACCGGCAACGCCGCGGGGTTCTCGACCGCGCTCGCAGCAGTCAGCGGCGCCTATACGCTGACCGGAAACGCGGCCGTGTTCGCGACCGTGATGCCCGCCGTCACGGGCACCTATACGATCACCGGCCAGGCGGCGGCGTTCATCACGTCGCTGCTCACGGTTTCCGGCTCCTACGCCCTCACCGGTCAAGCGGCGGTGTTCGCAACGCGGATGCCGATCGCGAGCGCCGCCTATGCGATCACCGGGCAGGCTGCGGTCCTGACGCCGACGGCGAATGCTGCCGCGGGCGCCTACGCCATCACCGGCTCGGCGATCACGTTCAAGATCAACTGGGTGGTCGCCTCCGGATCGTATGCGATCAGCGGAAACCCGGCTTCGTATTTCGAGGTCATCAACGGCGCTGGCGGCGGCAAGAAGCTGTATCGCGGTCGCCTCGAGATCGCACGGCGCAAGATCATCATCACCGACGACGAGGGCCGCACCCGCCGTGTCGACCTGCTGCGGCACCTCAAGCCGCCGCCGCCGTTCGCGCCGGCGCCGGATTGGGTGCTGCCCGAGGTGCCCGATGTGGCTCCTCAGGTTGAGGCGCCCCTGCCGATCGCGCCGGCGCTGCCGATGCCGCGGCTGCCGCAAAGCCTGCTCGCGTTGCAGGACGCACGCGACGAGAACGACCTGGTCGAGCTTCTGATCAACAGCCCGGATCCGCTGGTGGAGGATATTCGCCAAGTGCTTGGCGTCCTGGCCGCGAGCGGACAGCTCGAGGCCCTGCTGGAGAATGCATGATCGACGACGACGTGCTGCAGATCGCGGCGCTCGAGCTGCTGGTCGAGGCCTCGGCCGCGGTCGAGGTCGGGCTCGACCATCCGGACATGACGCCGATCAAGGCGATCCTGGCGCTGGCGCGCGAGGAGGCGGCGTCCGCGCTGCGCGCGCTGATCGCGATCGATCCGACGCAGACCGCTGAAATCCGCCGGCTGCAGAACGAAGCGCGCCGCTACGACAGCCTGGTCGCCTGGCTGCGCAAGATCGTCGGCGACGGCAAGGACGCGAGCGATGCGCTCAGCCGTATCCGCCGCGACCGCGCGGAGGAATTTCGCGCGCTCATTCTCGACGACCCCGAGCGGGACCACAACGGAGCACAAGACTGATGACTGACACCGCCGCCACCGACAAGCAGCCGCTTGAGCAAGTCGTCGAACCCGTCGCCGATACCGAGGTTGCGGCGATCGAAGGGATCGCGCCGGCCGAGTCTGGCAGCCAGCAGCAGCCGATCGACAATGGCGACGACGGCGGCAGCGAACACGTTCAGCAAGTCGAGAACCCGGTCTTTGCCGATCGCGCGCGCATCGCGGCGCGCTTCAAGGCGCAGCGCGAGCAGCGTCAGGAGGAGATTGCGCATGAGCAGATTGCCGACGATGCGCCGGCCGATCAGGATTCGCCGCGCACGATCAAAGTGAAGGTACGGCACGAAATTCGCGAGCTTCCCGAAAATGAAGTCATCGCCGCCGCGCAGAAGACGCTGGCGGGCGACGGCTATCTGGAGGAGGCACGCCGGCTTTTGGAGGATGCGAAGCAGGTCGTGTCCCGTCCCCACCAGGGCGAAGATCCTGCACACGCGAACCGGCAGGCCGGCGAGGCCGACGATCAGTCCCACCAGACTGATGACGACCGTGCGCTCGCCGAACGCCTGCAGTTCGGATCGCCCGACGACGCCGCGGACGTCATCGCCCAGCTGCGCAAAGTTGGAACGACCGACCCCCACGCCATTCGCCGGGCCGTCTACGACACGCAACGGGCGACCGACGTGACGAAGGCGAAACGGGCCTATGACGGTTTCGTCAAGGCCAACGAGGATCTGGTCAAAGACCCGATCGCACACGCCGCCATGGAAGCTGCTTTCTATAACGGCCTGCGGCAGGATCTTAAGAACCTCGGCTACACCGACGATCAGCTCCCCAGGGCCAATGAACGGCTGGTGGAGGCACACCGCTTCCACCGCATTCAAGGCCAGGACGTCCGCGACACCGCCGCGCTTCTGGAAGAATCCAGAGAGGCGGTGGAGAAGTTTCGGGGAAGGTCCGGTGAACAACAAGCGCCGCCCGCGCGCAGGGACAATTCGGTCGCCGTTCGCGTCGACCGTTCCGAGCGCCGGGCCGGCATTCCCCTGCAACCCGCGCGCTCCGCGCTCCCGGCCTCATCCTCGGCCCAGCCCCAGCCCGTGCAAAACGCACGCAAGGCCGCGGTGCAGAAGATGGCTGCCTCCGGCCGGAGAGTCATCAGCACGTGATGGATTCCAGAGCGGTTTCAGGTCGGGTCGTTTAACGCGCGAGCAACAAACTCCGCCCTCATCCTGAGAGTGTGAGAATCTTTCGGCATCTGTTTCTGAGCCCTCATCCTGAGGAGCCATGCCATAGCGCGTCGAAGACGCGCGTGAACGCACTTATGGCATGGCGTCTCGAAGGACAACGCG
>JBBWZU010000671.1:0-8806 GCA_039649225.1 Hyphomicrobiales bacterium
CCGCGGCCGCCACGCGCGACGGCTCCCCCGATGGCGATCGGGCGCGGCTCTACCGCGCCATCACGTCGGTGCTGGGCGACTCCTATGAGGAGGGCATGCGCGATCTTGCCAGGATCGACAGGAAGCGCCTGTCGGTGCGCGACGCCGAACTGCTCGAGGCGACGCAGCGGCTCGCCGGACAGGTGCGCAAATGGCCCGACGGGGCGGCGCCCGGTCAGCGCACCGCTGCGCCGGCTGAGCCACCGCCTCCGACCGCCCGGATCGACACCGCCTCGGCGGCCGGAAAGACGATCAACTATGCGCAGAAGCTGATCGAGGACGTCGACAAGATGCTCAAGGAGGCTGGCCGATGAACGGTCTGGACATGCTCAATACGGCACCGAGCGGAGGGGCTGCCGGACAGGCCGTCGCCAGGGCCGGCGATGCCGGGCCGGATGACCCGGGAGGCGATGCGTCGCGTGCATTCAATGCGCTGCTTGCCGCGTTCGACGAGCCTGCCGCCGTGGCGGCCGAGGGGCCGGCGCAACCAGTCGTTCCGACCTTCGCCACGCCGCCTGCGGCCGTGCTGCGTCAGGCTTTGCAGATCACGTCGGAGACCGGTGTTGGCACTGCGCCCGCCGCAGCCGTGGACCTTCAAGCTGCCGAAAGCGCTTCATCGGACAAGAAGCCGTCCGCGGCGTCCGATGATTTGGCTCTGACCGAGCTTGTGGACGATTCCAAAGCGCCGGCGGCAGCATCGCAACCCGATGCAGCGCAGTCGCAAGGTGCCGCGCCGTGGTCGGCGGCGGTCAGCGGAGCCGCCGGTCTGATGATGCCGGCGCTCATCGGATCCGCCACGACACCGATATCGCTGCGCCAGCCGGACGCGCCGGCTCGCGGCGATCAGCGTCTCGCCGACGGCGCGCCGGCGGATGGCTTGTCCGCCGATGTCGGCCGCCTGCTCGACGCGGCCGCTGGCGCGACCGAGGCCGTGCTGTCCGACGGTGCGGCGACGCAAGGCGGCATCGACTTCGTCCTCAACACCAGTGTGACGGTGTTGCGGACCGAGACGCATCTGCCGCCCGTTACGCCGACCACCCCGCTGCATCAGGTCGTCGCCGCCATCACGACGGACGGTCGAGCGGTCGCCGAGCCGGCGGCGGCCGGCGCGCCGGATCCCACGATGGCCGCAGGGCCCGAGCGGCAACTGGTGCGCACGCTCGACATTCGCCTGGAGCCGCCCGATCTCGGCAGCGTCACGGTGAAGCTGCGGCTGAGCGGCCAGCATCTGACGCTGCGAATCAGCGCCGACAGTGCGGCCACGGCGCAGAGCCTCGAGCAGGATCGCGACACGCTCGCCTCGATGCTGCGCGGCAACGGCTATTCGCCGGAGATCAGCGCGGTGCGGCACGAGCCGGCCGCCGCAACCGCCATCTTGACCGCCTCAGGCACCGATTCCGCGACATCCAGCCAAAGCGGCGCGAACCAGGCCGGCAGCCAAGGTTCGACCGACGGCGGGGCGCGCTCGCAGAGCGGCCAGCCGGGCGGTCACCAACAGTCCCAGCCGGGCGTTGCCGGCTTCGAGTCCACTGACGGTCATGATGCCGATGCGCAAGACACTGCTGCTCGCAGCGGCCTTTATCTGTAGCGCGTCGGCGACCGCGCACGCGGTTGCCGATGGCCCGTGCGAGCGCGAGATGGCGCAGGCCGCCCGCCGGATCGGCATTCCGCTCGGCGTTCTCTACGCGGTCGGGCTGACCGAGACCGGCGTGCGCGGCTCTTTGAATCCCTACAGCATCAATGCCGATGGACGCGCTCACGCCGCCGCCAGCCTGCGCGAGGCTTTGGCGAATTTCGAAAGCACGCGCAGCCGCGGCGCCAAGTTCATCGACGTCGGATGCATGCAGATCAATCATCGCTACCATGGCAAGCATTTCGCCTCGGTGGCAGAGATGTTCGATCCGGCAAAGAACGTCCAATACGCCGCGCGTTTCCTGATGGAGCTCAAAGCCAGCCAGCGCACGTGGACGCTCGCGGTCGCGCGCTACAATGCTGGCCCCGACAACGACCCGGCGCAAAAGCACTACGTTTGCCGCATGCTCAAGAACATGGTGGCGAGCGGCTTTGCCGCATGGACGCGCAATGCCCGCGACTTTTGCGCGACAGAAGCCAGCGGAAACCGCTTACCGTAAATGCGTATGGGCTTCCGTCAGCCCCGCGCAAGGTCATTTGAGTCTAGTAACAGGCGAGTCACTCGAACAGGAATCAGAGCCATGGGTCTGTATGGGGTTATGCGAACGAGCGTGTCCGGCATGTCGGCCCAGACCAACAAGCTGTCAACCGTGGCCGACAATATCGCGAACGTGAACACCGTCGGCTACAAGCGCGCCGAAACCGAGTTCATGTCGCTCATCATGCCGGGCACGAATGGCGCCTACAATTCGGGCAGCGTGGCGAGCAACGTCCGCCGCTTCATTACGGACCCCGGCTCGACGACCTTCACAACATCGAAGACCGACTTGGCGCTGAACGGGAATGGGTACTTTCTGGTGTCCGACACGGCGGGCAACATCATGCTGACCCGCGCCGGCTCGTTCGTGCCGGACGCCAACGGTGATCTGGTCAACACGGCTGGCTACTACCTCATGGCGGCTCCGGCTGGTTCGCCGATCTCGGGCAGCAGCACGGCGGGCCTGGTCAGGGTCAATGTCACGCAGATGACGCAACAGGCGACGGCATCCACGACCGGCACGGTCTCCGGGAACCTGGACGTCAACGCGCCCATCCTCGCGGGCCCGCCCACCGCCCCCGCCTATGCCTACACCTCGAAAAGCTCGATCGTCACCTACGACTATGTCGGCCGCCAAGTGACACTCGACGTCTACGCCACCAAGACCGGTACGGATAAATGGCTGATACAGGTCTATGACAACGCTGCCTCGACCAACAACGGCTTTCCCTATTCGAGCGGCCCGCTGGATTCAAACACATTCACGTTCGACACCACTGCTGCGGGTCAGGGCAAGCTTACGCTGGCTTCGGCGGGCCCGCCGCCCGTGCCAGCCAGCCCGACGAGCCTCACCGCTCCCGCTACGGCGAACGCCCCCGCGTTCAATCTCGACCTGTCGCAGTTGACTCAGGTGAATGCCTCTTATTCCTTCCTCCCCAAGGTCGACGGCAATGCGGTCAGCCAGATCGATTCGATCGATATCGACAAGATGGGCGTCGTTTCCGCGATCTTCCAGAACGGGACCAAGCAAAACGTCTACCAGATCGAGCTGGCGACTGTGCCGAGTCCTGACAACCTCGATCCGCGTGTTGGCAACGCGTATTCGGTCAGCTTGGCGTCCGGAAGTCTGCAAATCGGCAACCCCGGCTCCAGCGGGCTCGGGACGATCCAATCCAACGCGCTTGAGCAATCGAATGCCGATCTCGGGAACGAGTTGACTTCGATGATCGAAGCTCAGCGCGGGTTTACGGCGAACTCGAAGGTGTTCCAGACCGGCGACGACCTGCTCGAGGTCCTGGTCAATCTGAAGCGCTAGCGGGCACGTTTAGCAAGAGGCGATTTGCATGAGTCTCACGGTCGCGCTGAACACGGCGAAGCAATCGCTTTCCGCCAATGGCGTGCAGACGGCGATCGTGTCCCGCAACAATGCCGGCGCGAACGACGCGACCTATTCTCGCAAGTCTGCTTTGCTGGTGACCCAGCCGGGCGGCGGCGTCTATGTGGCATCGATCGGCCGCGCGGCGGACAGTGCTGTATTCCGCCACATGCTCGGGGCCAACTCCTCGTCAGCCGGGCAATCGGCCATTCTCAGCAGCCTGGAAAAATTGTCCGGCGCGACGGTCGATGATCCGCAAAACGACCAGTCGGTGTCGGCCAAGATCAGCGCGCTGCTGTCGACGCTCGAGCAATATTCGGCCTCGCCCGACGACACGACGCTGGCGCAGAATGTGGTGACCAAGGCGCTGGCCACGGTCGACGCCCTCAACAGCGACACCAACACGGTCCAGGAGATGCGCGGACAGGCGGACGCCGACATGGCCACGTCGGTTTCCACCATCAACACGCTGCTGCAGAAATTCCAGGAGGTGAATGCGACGATCGTGAAAGGCACGATCGCCGGCTCCGATATTACGGATTTTCTCGATACCCGCGACGGCATCCTGACCTCGCTGTCGGAGCAGCTTGGCATCCGCACCGCGAACGGTCCCAACAACAGTATGTCGATCTACACTGACAGTGGCGTGACGCTGTTCGACATTGTGCCGCGCTCGGTCACCTTTGCGGCAACGCAGAATTACACGGCGACGACGACCGGCAACGCCGTCATTATCGACGGCGTGCCCGTGACCGGCGCCAACGCCGTGATGCCGCTGCAATCCGGCAAGCTGGTCGGGCTGTCGACCGTGCGGGACCAACTGGCAACGACGTACCAGAGCCAGCTCGATGAAGTCGCGCGTGGACTGATCTCCATCTTCTCCGAAGCCGACCAGAGCGCATCGGCGCTACCGACCCTCACCGGCCTGTTCACCTACACGGGAACCACGATCCCTGCCTCGGCAACGATCGTTCCTGGCCTCGCCGGCACGATCAAGGTCAATGCCGCAGTCGATCCGGCGCAGGGCGGCAACAGCATGCGGATCCGCGACGGCGGCATCAATGGTGTGGCCTACGTCTACAATACGACTGGCGCTGCGGGCTTCACCGGCCGGATCTCGCAACTGGTCAACCTGATGACCACACAGTCGTCGTTCGATCCGGCCGCCGGAGCCAGCACGTCGGCCTCGATCATCAACTTCGCGACGTCGTCGACGAGCTGGCTGGAAGCCAAACGCAGCAGCGCCTCGGCGGATTCCGATTACCAGTCGACGCTGCTTGATCGCAGCAACCAGGCGCTGTCGAACGTCAGGGGCGTCAATACCGACGACGAAATGGCGAAAATGCTCGAGCTCGAGCGCTCGTATTCGGCGTCGGCCAAGTTGATCGCGACCGTCGACCAGATGTTGCAAAGCCTCCTCGCAGCGGTGAGATGATCATGAACGCGTCATTCATTTCGACCATGTCCCTCTCCACGACCTTGCGCTCCACCGTGATGAAGGGCCAGGTTTCGCTCTCCAAGGCCACGACCGAAGCCACGACAGGACGCCACGCCGATATGGGCGAGACGCTCGGCCCGTTGACCGGCCGCGACTTCTCGCTGCGCTCGGACTATTCGCGGGTGTCGAACCTGATCGACACCAACGCGATCGTGACCGGGCGGCTCGACGCCACGCAGCAAGCCATCAGCAATCTCACTGCCGACGCCAATACCTTCATGCAGCAGTTGCTCGCGGCGCGCGGCACCGCGGGGGGCGCGAGCGTGATCTTGCCAAATGCCCAGACCAACATGGCGTCGCTGGTCGACACCATGAACACCACGCTCAACGGCCAGTATCTGTTCGCCGGCATCAATACGGCTGTGCCGCCGATGACCAGCTATCCGGGATCGCCGGCCCAGACCGCCATCGATGCCGCATTCGCTGCCCTTCCCCCTGCTGGTTTTGGCTTTCCACAATCGAACACCGCGAGCGTCGCCGGCATCACGGCGGCGCAAATGCAGAGTTTCATCACGACACAGCTCGACCCGATGTTCCAGCTTCCCGCCTGGAACCCCACTTGGTCGACTGCCTCGAGCCAAAACACCACGAGCCGCATCTCGACGACGCAAACTGTGACGACCTCAGAAAATGCCAACGCCCAAGGTTTTCGTGACTTGGCGGAGGCCTACACGATGGTGCTGTCGCTCGGCGGCAGTGCGCTCGGTCAGGCGGCATTTCAGACCGTGGTCGACGCCGCGGTCGGGAAGCTCGGTTCTGCGGTCTACAATTTGTCGCTGTCCGGCGGGCAACTGGGCACCTCGCAGCAGCAGATCAAGGACGCCAGCGAACGCATGGCGATCCAGAAGGATCTCTACAACGGCCAGATCAACAAGATGGAAGCCGTCGATCCAACCGAAGCCTCGGTGCGCGTCACCTCGCTGCAGAGCCAGATCGAGATGTCGCTGTCGCTGACCAGCCAACTGCACAAACTCAATCTTGTCGACTTCCTGTAAGTCCTGCGCCGCGAGGCGAGCCATGGAGTGCTAATGAACCGGGCGTCCTATGCAGAGGCGATTGAAGACGGCAGCGATGTCGCACGGCGACGCGAGCAGGCGGCCTTCGACTACGGCGTGAAGATGCTGACGCGCCTTCGGGAGGGAGACGCAACCCGTCACGAGCGACTCGAGGCGATGCTGTATATGCGCCGGTTGTGGTCGTTCTTGATTGAAGACCTCGGCAGCCCCGCCAACGAGCTGCCGGAGGAGCTGCGCTCCACCCTGATTTCCATCGGCGTCTGGATGATCAAGGAATCCGAGCACGTCACCGATGGACAGTTGGACAAGCTCGAGGACATGATCGCCGCGATGACGGCGATCCGGAACGGACTTGAATGAAGAAGTCCATGCACATCTCGCTTCGGGCCGGCGAGCGAATTTACATCAACGGCGCGGTACTGCGGGTGGATCGCAAGGTGACGCTGGAGTTGCTCAACGACGCCGCCTTCCTGCTGGAAAATCAGGTGATGCAGTATGAGCAGGCGGTGACGCCACTACGCCAGTTGTATTTCATCGTCCAGCTGATGCTGATCGAGCCGAGCCAGGCACTCGCCAAATCCGAGCCGTTCAAGCGGCAGCTCATCGCCGTGCTGACGACCTGCAAGAACGTCGACATCATCGACGACCTTAAGACCTGCGTCGAGCTGGTGGCGGAGGGCCGCTATCACGAGACGCTGAAGACCATCCGAGCCCTGTTCCCGATGGAAGACGTGGTCATGGGCAACGATGCGGCCGCCAAACCGACCGAAGCAGCCTGAATGGAGACGGATCATGCAAGTTGACAGCGCGGTATCCGCGTCGAGCAGCGCGGCCACATCAGCCACCAAGCCGGCCTCGGGCACCATCGACTACAACACGTTCCTGCAGCTGATGATCGCCGAGATGAAGTTCCAGGATCCGACCAACCCGACGGATACCAGCCAGTACATGTCGCAATTCGCGCAGTTCTCGACGGTCGAGCAGGGCATCCAGACCAACAACAAGCTCGATAGCCTGCTCTCCTCGCAGGCGCTGTCGCAGGCCGACAACCTCATTGGCCACACCGCGACCTCGCCCGACGGCAGCATCACCGGCAAGATCACGTCGATCACCGTATCTTCCACCGGAGGGACGACGGCGACGCTGGACGACGGCCGTACCTTGTCGCTCGGCGATGGCGTAACGATCAGCTGAACCATGAACGAACGGGATGCCATCGACCTCGTCCAGCAGGCCGTCTGGACCATCATCATCGGTGCGGGCCCGGCCGTCGGTTCGGCCATGCTGGTCGGCATCATTATCGCGCTGATCCAGGCCCTGACCCAGGTTCAGGAAATGACGCTGACCTTCATCCCAAAGATCGTCGTCATCCTGGTCGTGATGGCGCTGTCCGGTTCATTCGTCGGCGCTCACCTCTACGCCTTCACGGAACAACTCTACGGCCGGATCGAACACGGCTACTAAAACATGTTCGGTTGGGATTGAATCGACATCAACTCCGCTCATCCCCGCGACCCGCCTACGCACGAGGCTTCGGCGGGTTGAGGTCTCAGTCCGCCGAAGCTTCAGCGAAGGCGGAAAGCGGGGATCGCGGGCCGCGAACTCCAGCGCTTGTTGCTCTGGATTCCCGCGTGCGCGGGAATGAGCGGAACATGCTGTAGGTCGCCAGAATTGCGACTGAGAGGTCGCCAGAATTGCGACTGAGAGGTCGCCAGAACTGCGACTGACACGTCGCCAGAACTGCGATTGACGGCGCTGCAAGGAGTATCGGCCGATGGCGAATGCGGAGGTGATGCCGGTCGGCGCGCGGCGGCTGCTCGGCAGCGATGTGCTGTTCGCCCTCGGGATCGTGACCATCGTCACCATCCTGATCTTGCCGATCCCGCCGATCTTGATCGATCTCGGCCTCGCGGTTTCGATCGCGCTATCGGCCTTGATCCTGATGGTGTCGCTCTGGATCAAGCGGCCGCTGGAGTTCTCCGCCTTTCCAACCGTACTCCTGCTCGCGACCATCCTGCGGCTGGCGCTCAATATCGGCACGACGCGGCTCATCCTCTCGCACGGCAATCAGGGCGAGACCGCGGCCGGCTACATCGTGGCCGGATTCTCGAATTTCGTCATGGGTGGCGACTTCGTCATCGGCCTGATCATCTTCGTCATCCTGATCACGGTGAACTTCGTCGTGATCACCAAGGGCGCGACGCGCATCGCGGAAGTCGGCGCGCGCTTCACCCTCGATGCTATTCCGGGCAAGCAGATGTCGATCGATGCCGACCTTTCGGCCGGCTTGATCAACGAGAAGGAAGCGCAGTCGCGCCGCCGCGAGCTCGAGGAGGAAAGCGCCTTCTTCGGCGCGATGGATGGCGCCTCGAAATTCGTCCGCGGCGACGCAATCGCGGCGCTGATCATCACGGTCGTCAATGTGTTCGGCGGCATCGTGATCGGCGTCGCTCATTACGGCATGCCGATCGGCCAGGCCGCCGATGTCTATACCAAGCTGTCGGTCGGCGACGGGCTGGTGTCGCAGATTCCGGCGCTGATCGTTTCGCTGTCGGCCGGCCTTCTGGTGTCGAAGGGCGGCACGCGCGGGTCGGCCGAAGAGGCCATCCTGAGCCAGCTTGGCAACTATCCCCGCGCCATCAGCGTCGCCGCCATGCTGATGCTGGTGCTCGGCCTGATGCCGGGCCTGCCGCTGCTGCCGTTCATGG
>JBBWZU010000675.1:0-5201 GCA_039649225.1 Hyphomicrobiales bacterium
TAGAGATCGCCGGAAAACGAATCCTGTTTGATACCGGCAATGACGCCGAAACGTTTGCGGCCAATGTGAAGGCGAAGGGCGTCGACCTCAAGACACTTGATTTCGTCGTCCTGTCACACCGGCATTCGGATCACATGGCCGGCTTGAATTACGTTTTGAGTGTCAACCCGACCGTGAAAATCTACGCGCCCAAAGAGGGTTTCGGCATCTACGGCGCGTCGCTGCCGTCGAGCTTTTATCGAAAAGACGAGAACTTGCCGCCGGAGATGCGCTACTATGGCGGTACCCCACCGCAAATCATGAAATTTGGCGCAGCGTGGCAAGGGGCCAATTTCGAATTGGTCGACAAGACGACCGAAATCGCTCCGGGCATAGCGTTGATCGCGTTGGTATCCGATGCTCCCGGCACGAAGGAGCTCAAGGAGCTGTCTCTTGCTGTCAACACCTCCGAGGGTATTGTGCTGGTCGTCGGCTGCGCACATCCGGGGATCGAAAGAATTGCCGAGGCAGCGGCGGCCATCAATCCTAAAATTCATCTGATTGCCGGTGGTTTCCACCTTGTCGTCGCTTCTGATGATGTTATCGCAAAAGCGGTGGCGGCACTGAAGGATACCTTCAAGGTCGAAAGCATCGCGCCAGGCCACTGCACCGGCGAGCCGACGTTCGCAGCGTTGAAGAAAGCTTTCGGTGACCGATATCTCTATGCAGGCCTCGGTACGACTCTTCCGCTTGGCGCGAACACGGGCTCGACTCGCCGTGGCGAGGGGCCGGCGCTGCGGCACGGTGACCTGGCGACCTATCGCAAGCTCGCGCGACGGGAAGATCCGTTTGGTATCCTGCAGGCGCGAGGGTTGCGAACAAAAAGTTCGCAGCTGTAAGGATGCCGTTCTGGCGGAGTCTGATGTCCGAGTTGGGCTGGAGCAGTCGCCGCATCCCACCAAAAAAAATCGCGCGCGGCCGGTTGGCACAAGCCGCGCGCGTCGAGGAGATGGTGGGGGGATCGGGGAAACCACCTCCCGACAGCCGGCGTCAGGCTGACAAGGCGAGACACCGGTTGAAGGCGAAAGGGATCAGAAAGGGCTCCGGTTGACGTTTGCGTTGCCCGCAGTTGTGCCCGAGCGCCCGCCGCCGCGCGAGCGTGATGATCGGCATTGTTCAGCCGCGCGCGGCCCGGCGGCGGCGGTCTTGTGCGGATTGGTGCGGCGCTGTGCGGACCGGCCTCAACGCGGTCCGTGACTCGCCGCGTGGTACGACTATCAGCCGCCGTCGAGCGCTTCTCTGATTTTTTGCGCCAGTTTCTGCTTGCCGTAGGGCTTGCCGAGAATCGCCACGCTCCGGTCGATGTTGCCGCGCTGCTTGATGAAGTGCTCGGAATAGCCCGAGGTACAAAGCGCCCTCAACGCGGGGCGGCGCTCACGCGCCTTGGCCAGCAAGTCATAGCCGTTCATGCCGTTCGGCATGATCAGATCGGAAAAGAGAAGATCGATCTCCTGCGCACTCTCGATGATGGCGAGGGCGGCCTGCCCGTCCTCCGCTTCGCGGATGCGATAGCCGAGGCCGCGCAACATCATCACGGCCGTGGCGCGCACGGCCGGATCGTCCTCGACCACGAGGATGATCTCCTGTTGGCCGGATCGTACCGGTGGCCTCGCAGTGCGCGCCTCATCGGTGGTCGCGGCGCCGGCAACGCGCGGCAGATAGATCTTGATGCTCGTGCCGTGCCCGAGCTCGCTATAGATTTTCACGTGGCCGCGCGACTGCTTGATAAAGCCGTAGACCATGCTGAGGCCAAGGCCCGTGCCCTGTCCGACATCCTTGGTGGTAAAGAACGGCTCGAAGACGCGCGCAATGACCTCGGCAGGCATGCCGGTGCCGGAATCCGTGACGGTGACCACGACGTAGTCCCCCGGCGAGACCTCGTCATTCTGCGCCGCATAATCTTCATCGAGGGTCGCGTTTGCGGTTTCGATGACCAGGTCGCCGCCCCGCGGCATGGCATCCCTGGCGTTCACCGCCAGATTCAGAATCGCGTCCTCGATCTGCGAGGGATCGGCGAGCGCCTGCCAGAGGTCGCCACCGGGCTTCGGCACGACGGCGATGTCCTCGCCAAGCGTCCGCCGCAATATGACGACCATCCGGGCGATGACCGCGTTGAGGTCGAGCACGTGCGGCTGAAGCGGCTGCTTGCGTGCGAAGGCGAGCATGCGCTGGGTGAGATGCGCGCCCCGTTCGGCCGCCTCGTCGATCGACTTGGCGAGCGTCGCAAGCCTGGGCTCGCCGGCGACGAGCTCGGACAGCATTTCGGTGGTGCCGGTGATGACGGTGAGAATGTTGTTGAAGTCGTGGGCAACGCCGCCGGTGAGCTGGCCGACCGCTTCCATCTTCTGGGCCTGGCGCAACTGCTGCTCGAGCGACAGGCGCTCGGTAATGTCGCGCGCGATGAACAGAATGATCTCGCCGTCGCCGATGCGCACGCGCGTCGCCGACACCTCGATGTCGCGCTCCTTGCCGCCTCGCGCGGCGAGCCGCAGATTGACCAGCCCGTGCGCCGCGCCATCGAGCGCCTTTTGCAGCGCCGCCGCGTACGATGGCGCAATGAAATCACGCAACACATTGCCGACCATCTCGGCGCGCGGGCGGCCGAACATCGCCTCCACCTGGCGGTTGGCTTCCAGCACGACGCCGCGTGGATCGAGGACCAGAGTGGCGTCCGGCGCCTGATCCATCAGCAGGCGATACTTCTCCTCGGTCACGCGCCGCAGCGCTTCGCTCTCGCGCAGCGCCGCCCGGCCGCGCTCCGTTACGATCTCCGCCTCGAGCGCGCGCTCGCGCGCCGCGGCTTCCCGGCGCACACGCGCCAAGCGTACTGCGCCGTCGACGCGGGCGAGCAGCTCGCGGGCGCTGAACGGCTTGATCAGGTAGTCATCCGCCCCGGCCGCCAATCCTTCCACCCTCGCCTCCTCGCCCGCGCGGGCCGAAAGCAGAATCACCAGCACGCCTTCCATGGCGGGATCGAGCCGCAAGGCCCGCAGCAAGCCGAACCCGTCCAGCCGCGGCATCATGACATCGGTGAGCACGAGGTCGGGCGGCGCGCCCTCGTGGGCGGCATCAAGCGCAGCCTCGCCGTCCGCCACACCGCGCACGTCGTAGCCATGTTCGGTGAGAATCCGGGCCACGTAGTCACGCATGTCGGCATTGTCGTCGGCGAGCACGACACGCCCGCGTTTTGTGCCGGGCATGGCGTCAGCTTGGCCGGCGTGTCCGACCAATTGATCCGGCGGCTCCATAAAGGCCGGGCTGATGCCGGGGGCATCCGACAACCAGCGCAAGGCTTCGGCGACGAAAGCGTTGGCAAAGGCCGCCGGAGCGCGTTGGCGGGATTCGCGGACTTTATCCGCCGGCAGGTGGCCAGCACCGAGCGGAAGCGTCACGCGAAATACGCTTCCCTGTCCCTCCAGGCTCTCAACGGTGAGCGCCCCGCCATGCAGCTTGGTCAGTTCCTGCACCAGAGCGAGACCGATTCCGCTTCCCTCAAAGGTCCGGCCGAGTGCCCCTTCGATGCGGTGGAAACGCTCGAACAGGCGCGGCAGCTCATGGGCCGCGATACCGGTGCCGGTATCGCGCACGGCAAGCTCGACGCCCGCATCGCCGGCGGCACACAGCGAAACCGTAATCGCGCCCTTGAAGGTGAACTTGAACGCGTTCGAAATCAGGTTGAGGACGATCTTCTCCCACATATCGCGATCGACATAGACCGCCTCCTGCATGGCAGGACAGTCGACGACGAGGTTCAAGCCCGCGCGCTCGCATGCGGAGCGAAAGTTGCTGGCAAGCTCGGCGGTGAACGCCGCAAGGTCGACCGGCTCGAAGGCGGCCCGCACGCGTCCCGCCTCGATGCGCGAGAAATCGAGCAGCGCATTGACCAGCTTGAGCAGGCGCAGCGCGTTGCGGTGCGCCATCTCCAGGCGCTCGCGCTGCACCTTTGGAAGCACGGCGGCGGTGTCGCCGAGCGCATCCTCGACCGGCCCCAGCAGCAGCGACAGTGGCGTGCGGAATTCATGGCTGATATTGCTGAAGAACGCGGTCTTGGCGCGATCCAGTTCCGCAAGCGCTTCGGCGCGGCGGCGCTCATCCTCATAGGCGCGCGCATTGGCGACCGCCGCCGTCACGGTCGCGGCCAGCAGATCGACGAAGCCGCGATAGGTTTCGTCGAGCGGCAACCGCGCGCTGACGCCCGCGACCAGCAGCGCGAGCGGACGTTCCGAGCCGGGTGGGAAGATCGGCAGCACGAAGGCGGTCTTCGGCATCTCCGGATAGGGGCCGCAGGCGATTTTTCCAAAGCGCGGCTCCAGCCCGTCGACCTGGCGGCCTTCGCCAAGGCGCAGCGCGTCGTCAAATGACCACGGTGCCGCCGCGGCATTGAGATCGATCACGTCAGGGCTCGCGTGCGTGCCGGGCGCAATTCCCGCATGTGCGGCGAGGCGCGCGCGCGTGCCGTCATCGTCCAGCGCGTAGAAAAGCACAAATGGAATATCGAGATCGTATTCGGCAAGCGTCTGCGCCGCGGTCTCAAACACGTCGGCGATGGATTTGGCCTTGCCGGTGCGGGCCGAGAGATCGCGCAAGGCGCGCGTGCGCCGCTCACTCAGCATCTTGCCGGTCTGCTCGGTCACCGGATGAAACAATCCGCCGACGCCACCCGACTCATCCCGGATTGGACTGAAGGAGAAAGTGAAAAACGTCTCCTCCAGATAGCCGTTGCGATCGAGGAACATCCGCTGATTTTCCAGATAGGAGGTCTGGCCTGCCAGCGCGCGCTCGAACGCCTCGCCGATCACCGGCCAGGCCGAAGCCCAGCATTCCGAGAAATCCTGTCCCGTCGAATGCGGGTGCTTGGCGCCGCAGATCGGCCAGTAGCCGTCGTTATAGATCTGCGTGTGTCGTGGCCCCCAAGCGAGCGAAATCGGAAAGTTGGAGGCGAGGCAGAGACTGACCGTGGTGCGCAGACTCTGCGGCCAGCTTTCGATGGGACCGAGCGGCGTCTTCGACCAGTCCATCGTTCCGATGAGCTTGCCCATCTCGCCGCCGCCGGCGAGAAACTCGGTCCGTGAATGTGAATGAAGTATCGTCTCGTTCATTGCGCGCCTGCCCGGCGCGCTCGGCCGCTGCAGAAGCTCCTTTCAGAATCCGTCACACGCTCC
>JBBWZU010000431.1:0-2945 GCA_039649225.1 Hyphomicrobiales bacterium
GCGTCCTGCAGCGTCTTGATGTAGCGATAGCCGGTGGAGCGCGACGTGCCGGAAAACCGGATCAGGTCTTCGGTCGACCAGGCCGGCGCGGCCGTCGTGAAGACATTCAGCAGCTCGAGCATCTTCTCCAGGCTGTTCGCACTCCGCGGCACATTTGAAGGAAATCTCACAATTCTGGACAAATTGACGAACCTCCTCTAGCATTCTAGCCCGCTGTTGCGTGCGTCCCCAACAATAAAAATCGGAGGAACCGCATGATCGATCGTCGCGCATTCGCGCGCGGGGCAGCGCTGGCGCCGCTAGCGATCAATGACGGTGCCTTCGGCCAATCCGCCTGGCCGGACCGGGTGATCCGCATCATCGTCCCGTTCGCGGCGGGTGCCTTTACCGACGTCTCGGCGCGTCTCGTCGCAACCGAGCTTGCAGAACAACTCGGTCAGGCGGTCATCGTCGAAAATCGCACCGGGGCCGGTGGCGCGATGGGGACGACGGCCGTCGTCCGCGCGCCGCCGGACGGATACACCTTGCTGCTCACCGACACCTCGCTGTCGACGTCGTCGGGTCTCTATCCCAACCTCCCTTACGATGCGGTGCGGGACTTGGCGCAGATCAGCCGGATCGCGGTCTCGCCGTCGATCCTGCTGGTTCGCCCCGGCCTCGGACCGCGGACGCTCGCCGACCTGATCGCGCTGGCCAAACAA
Source organism: Hyphomicrobiales bacterium (assembly GCA_039649225.1). Lineage (GTDB taxonomy): Bacteria > Pseudomonadota > Alphaproteobacteria > Rhizobiales > Xanthobacteraceae > PALSA-894. The sequence goes on from JBBWZU010000431.1 coordinate 702, forward strand.
AAGCCCGGCGAAATCAGTTTCGGATCGGGAGGGCCGGGTTCATCGGCGCATCTCGCGATGGAGCTGATGCTCGATGCCGCCGGGATCCGCGGCCTGCATGTCCCGTTTCGCGGCGTGGCGGCCGCGATCACGGAGGTCATCGCCGGACACGTCGACATGGTCATCGCCAGTCTCGCGGCCGGCGTCGCACAGGTGAACGGCGGCACTCTTTTGGGTCTCGCGGTGAGCGGCGATCAGCGCAGCCTCTTGTTGCGGCTAGTCCCGACTTTCGCAGAGGCCGGCCTCCCCGCCTACGACATGACGTATTGGTGGGGCCTGGCTGCGCCCGCCGGCACGCCAGCGGAGATCATCGCGCGCCTCAATCGCGAGGTCGTTCGCGCCTGTGCGCAGCCGCGCTTACGCAACGCCTTCGACCAGCAGGCCGCCACCGCCGCGACCACGACACCCGACGGGATGAAGGACCTGCTTGTGCGCGAGATCGCGCTGTGGCGCGGCGTCATCGAGCGCGCGAAGGTCAGCATCAGGTCGTGATTTGGCCGGGCGCGCCGCTGCGTCGAATAGCGAAGCCGCGGGCGATTAGGTCGGCTTGATCTTCCGACTCGCAGTTCGGGCCTGTGATCACCGGTTCGCTCATGTCGCAAGGTCATCGCTATTCAATTATCGGCTCATAGCTTGCGGGCGTGGGAAACGCCACCCAATTGGGCATCCATGCTGGTCGGTGTTGAAGATCTGAAGCCGCGTCTGCTCCCCGGACCGCAAGCCTGGCGGGGCGGCGGATCCATGCTGATTGAAACCGGTCCCGGCGAAGGCGCCTTCCGCTTTGACCGGATCACGGTCGGCATCGTGCTTGACGCCATGCCGGCGCACCATGCGGCTTATGGCAGTGATCACCGCAAACCCGTGCCGCTGCTGCCGGGCGACGGCTGGATCCTGCCGCCGGGGCTCGATGCCTGGTGCCGGTGGGAGAGCGCGCATGTGCTGAATGTCGCCGTCGATGCCGATCTCATGCGCGAAGCCGGCTTGCAGGCGCCTGAGTTTCGTCCGGTCGCCGGCGCCGTCGATCCGCTGCTCGCGCAACTCGCGTTGCACCTCCATCTTGGCCACGAGGGCGATCAACTCTATCGCGAAAGCCTGACCACGGCATTCGCCGCCCAGCTTGCGCGCACGCTACAAGTCAATGCGCGTCCGGCCGTTGACCACGATCCGCGCATCCGGCGCGCGACAGAATACATCGAAGCCCATCTGTCGGACGCCATATCGCTCGATACTTTGGCCGGCGCCGCGACAATGAGTCGTTTCCACTTTTCAGACGTCTTCCGGCGCACCACCGGCCTGTCGCCCTACGCCTACGTGGTCGCGCGCCGAATGGAAAAAGCCAAAGTGCTGTTGTCGACCACACGCTTGCCCGTCGCCGACGTGGCTTGGCGGGTCGGCTACGCCAACGCGGCGAAATTCGCGCGCCAGTTCCGCCGTCACACCGGAATCAACCCCAGCGCCTGGCGATCGCGCTAAATCGCAAGATTGGAGTGCAAAACGGCAAGATCGGGCGCTGGATTCGCCCGGTCCTTGGCGGATATCGGTTCTTTGCCAAGGCTGAAGAGGTGCTGGCGAATGTCGAGGCGTATCAGCTCTCGCTGATCGAGAACGCCGGCCGGCTTTATCGGCGATGCTAGCTCCAGAAAGGTCGATCATGCGGGCGAATGGTTTGCTGCTCCGCGCGAGCGTCGTCGCCGTCCTCGTCACCGCGTTGCTGGGTCTTGCGCCAACACGCAGCGGCGCCGAGAAAGCGGACGCGCCCGACCTGCCGGCTTTCGCCCGGCGCGGGCTTCCCGGACCCGGGCACGCAACGCTGGCGCCGCTTGTCGGGACGTGGCGCGTCGAGGACAGCATCACTATCGCGATCGGAACGCCGGACAGACCGGTCGTATCGGATCAGATCATCTGCCGCCGCGAATGGGTTGCCGGCGGACGTTTCCTGCGTGACGTGACTGAAGGCACGATCGGCGGTGGGCCTTATTGGCGCGAAGGCCTGCTCGGCTACAGCAATATGGACCAGCGCTACGAGTGGGTCACGGCCGATGGATTCAACGCCAACATGATGATCTATCTCGGCGACAAAGGCTCCGGCCCGAGGCTGCCGATCGTGATGTCGGGCGTGTTCACCGACCAGGGGGTCGCGGGCGAGCAGGCCGCCGGAAAGGAAGTCGGAATGCGGACCGTGATCAGCATCGAAAGCCAGGACCG
>JBBWZU010000725.1:0-17914 GCA_039649225.1 Hyphomicrobiales bacterium
GCTGAACTGTATCCGACGCGTCTGCGGGCAATCGGCACCGGCTTTGGAAGCGCGTGGCTCAGGGCGGGATCGTCGGTCGGTCCGATTTTGGTCGGCGCGATCGTTGCGGATTTGGGTATTCGCTACGTCTTCGCGTCGTTCGCCGCGGTCGCACTGATCGGCGGGCTCGTCACGCTGTTGTTCGCGATCGAGACCAAAGGCAGGGTTCTCGAGGAACTGTCGCCCTGACACCGAGGGCCGGCAGGGGCCCCGTGCTGGCGGCCCGCTAGCGCGGCGCGAACTTGTAGCGAAATGTGCAGGTCGGCGCGCCCTGCATGATGGTTTGGGCACGGTCGAGGCTGACCTCGCCTGCGCCGACCGCCGTGATGTCGAAATCAGCCTCGCAGATCAGCAGCGCGCCGAGCTCGGGTTCGCCCAGTGCACGGAAGAATTCGGCGAAGCAGCAGCGCGTGACATCGATGTCGAGCGCCTCTTTGTCTTGGCGTAGAATCTCGGTTTCGACCTCCTTCCCGGAGATTTCGCCGAAGACGCTCTGGATGGTCGCCCATTTGCGCCGCGGGCTACCCTCGATGCCATCCCCGATCGCGGCGAACAGCTGCTTCGACCAGTCGCGCAAGGCCTGCTTCACGATGGCGTCGGCCTTGTCCTTTCCCAACTCGGACCGCAATGCGCGCAGCACCGGCACCAGGACTTGAGCCTGGATCCGCGTCTTGTCCAGGAGCGACAGCTTGGGATCCACCAGATAGTCGTCGAGTACGCTGGTCATTACTTCCTCGCCTCCCTGGCGAACGTCGCAAGGCGCGTATCTCTTGAAGCTCGCATGTCGCCGGGTCTTTGATCTCACTGCGCGCGTTGCGCCGACAGGATCTGGTTGTTCATCAGCCATTTCACCCCGCGCGGCCAGGCGTAGTTCGCTCCCATCCTGAGACCCGTGAAAGCGTTGGATACGACGGCGCCGGTTTCGGCGTCCCTGACGAGGATCTGAAGAGTATATTCGGTCCGGTTCACGCGGGTGACGATTCCCGCCATCGACTGATCGGCGCCGAGCTTTTTGGCGAGCGCGCTTTCGCATCCGCCACAGTGCTGGATGCCTCCTGCGGCAGTTATTTCACTGGCGGCGCTGCCGGCATCGACGATGCTGAAGCGGCCCGAATCCGCAAGCATGCGGCGCGCTGCCTCTGCCGACATCTTCAGGTTCTCGGTGTCGATCGCATCCTGGCTAATGATGCCACCGCCGGCGCTTCTATCGTTCAGCTCAAAATCGAAAACCGCAATCTTCCCGCCGGGTTCGGCCGCCCTGGACGGCTGGATTGCCAGGACCGTCAACGCGACCGCCGTACATATGACAACATGGGGCGCGGGCATGGTTCGCCTCCTTGTGCTGCGTGTGGTGTTTTACGATAGGGCACGGGCTGGCGGCGCGCGAGATGCACGCCGGTAAAATTGTCGACACCGGCCCAAGGGTTCGAAAGCGCCGTCAGCGCTTTGAAGCGCGCCATCGGTCTGGTCCTTCGCTAAGCGTGCCGTCACGCCGGCCGGAGCTCGCCTTGCTTCCAGAGCCGGATCACTCAGATATCCACCGAGATAGCCGAGATCACGTCGATCAACCAGTCGATGGCGGGATCGTGCGCGTCCTTGAGACGGGCAAGGCCGACCGTCCAAGGCGGGATGACGACCGGCATGCGATAAATCGAGACACCCGCCGCTTCGGCCAGACGCCGCGCGACGCGTTCGGCCATGACCGCGACCACGTCAGTGGCGCCGACGATGAAGGGCGCTGCGAGGAAGTGCGGGACCGTAATCGAGATGCGGCGCGAAAGTCCAACTTCACGCAATGTGCTGTCGACGATTCCGAACGCATCGCCACGTTGGGATACCAGCAGGTGAGTTAGTGCTGCGAAACCTTCAAGGCTCAGTTCGCCTGCAAGGGCCGGATGATCGTGCCGGCCGATCATCACCAGTCGTTCTGTGAAGAGGGGCGTCAGTTCGACCGCGTCGCCCGAGGCCGCCAGGAGTGGTCCGAGAGCAAGGTCGATTTCCCGACGGCGCAGATCGTGAAGAACCGTCTCCCGGCTGGTCGGGCGCAGACGGATATCAATGCCCGTCGCGGCTTGGCGCAGACGGGACATCAAGCGCGGCATCAGTGTCAGATCGATATAGTCTGAACCGCCGATCACGATGGTGCGATTGGCTGTCGCCGGGTCGAAGCCGTTCCCCTGTTTCAGGCTGACGCGCAGAATCCGCAGCGCCGGCGCGATCGCATCTGCCAGCGCGGCGGCGCGCGCGGTCGGCCGAATACCTTTGGCGTGCCTGACGAATAGCGGGTCATCCAGGAGATGGCGCAGCCGTCCAAGCGCATGGCTGACGGCCGGCTGGGTCAATCCGAGCAATTCACCCGCACGGCCGACATGCTGCTCGCGCATGAGAGCATCGAACACGGCCAGCAAATTGAGGTCGAACTTATGAAGATCGATATCGTGCATGATACATCATATCAATAATGCATTAGATTAATAATACGAGCAAGCCTAGCGTTGGTCCATCGCAACGAAAGGCTCGTGGCCATGCTGATCACAGTCGCTCTCGCCATCGCATTTGTCGGGTTCTTGATACTCTTCTGGTTCACGCCAGTTGGGGTGCCGACGCTCAAGCGCCTGGGGCGCGGCGAGATGTCTCCCGACCTCAGGTTCAGATACGGACCGGAGGAAACCTATCTTCTCCTCGGCGTCTATGGCCCGAAGGGCGTTGCACATTGGCGTCGCCTGCTGATGCTCGACATGTTCTTTCCGGGCATTTACGCGGCACTCTTCGGGATGCTGGCCTCGGCTTGGGCCAATTGGATTGGCGCCGGTCCGGCCTGGCGGGCGGTTGCGGTCGGCGCGCCGATTTTGGCCGGCGCCAGCGACTACGTCGAAAACGTCCTGCTGCTCGGCATCCTGCGCGCGCTGCCGCAACGAGTTCCCGGAGCGGTGATCGCTGCCGGCCGATTCACGAGCGCAAAGTTCATCTTCAGCTATCTCACGCTTGCGGTTCCGCTGCTCCATTGGGGAGCGACGCGCATGGGTTGGCCCGTTTGACCCCGGATAAGGAGCATCGGATGACAAATCGAAATCAGCATCAATGGTTGATCTACGGCGCCTATGGCCACACCGGCCGCCTCGTCGCCGAGGAAGCGCTCCGCCGTGGCCATCGTCCGGTCCTGGTGGGACGCAGCGGCCCAAAGCTGCAAGCCATGGCGGACCGGATGGGCCTGGAGTTCAGCCCCCTGTCGCTCGACCACCCGGGAGCGCTGACAGCCGCCCTCCGGTCCACGCATCTGATCTTCAACGCAGCAGGCCCATTCACCGAAACGGGGCCGAAAATCATCGAAGCCTGTCTCGAGACCGGCACGCCTTACGCCGATATCTCGGGCGAATTCCATCATCTAAGGGCGGTCGAAGCTTTGGATGCGCGGGCGCGGACGGCGCACATTCCGATCCTGACGGGCGCAGGCTTCGGGGTCACGTTCGGTGACTGTCTCGCGCGCCATGTGGTTGACCGGCTTCCTGACGCTACGCACTTGCGCGTGTCGGTGGCAGCGAGCAATGCGCTGACGACATCGGCCGTGCGCCGCACGATCCTCGAAGTGCTGGCCAAAGGCGGCTATGCGGTCGAGGGTGGACAATGGAAACATCGGCCCCTTGCGCACCAGCATTGGATGGTGGCGGACGGTGATTCGCCTTTGAGCTTCGCGGCGGCGCCGATGGGCGAACTGGCGGCAGCCCGCCGATCGACCAATGTGGCGAATATCGTGGTCGGACGTCCGATGCCGGCGAAAAGTGCAAAGCGGCTTCGCCTGATGTCGCCGCTCATCCAAGGGGCGCTCGGTGTGGGGCCGCTGCGGCGGGCCCTTGGGCGCGACAAGGGCAGTTCGTCGGCGCCCGTGCCCGCGCCGGCACCGGAGGGCGGATGGCGCTCGCGTATCTGGGCTGAAGCCTGGAATGCCGGCGGGAACCGCGTGATGGCGCGCCTTGAGACCGGCGAAGGCTATGCGGCAACCGCCTCGGCTGCCATCACCAACGTCGAGGCTTTGTTTTCGCGGCCGTTGGTCGGGGTACTTACGCCGGCACAGGCCTTTGGGGCCGCTCACCTTCTGACGATCCCGCAAGTCGAAGTAACCGATCTCGATCCGAAATCTGGCTTGCCGTTGAACGCCGGCAGCGCACGCGATCGACCAGCTCCTGCGCCTGCTTAGCGAGCCAGGTTAATTCTCGGAACGAAACGAGATTATATCTTTGCGTGCAACATTCGGACGGGTGCGTCGTGCGTGACGGGTACCGTTACGTAAGCTATTTAACCTAAACATATTTCCGGCATAATCAAAGTGTAGACACTCTACCATAAACAGTGGCGTCGGATCACCGTCAAACGGTGACCGGGGGCGGCGATGATCGGTCCGGCGGACCCAACACAACGCGCCAGCAAGCGAGCCATCCGCGGCCAGTCGCCGCTGAGCGGCGATTCATTGCGAGCCGGCAGACCGCGGCGCGGTCCGGCACACCACGGACACATCAAGACAGCGGGAAACCAGTCGAGCGTGGCGTGCGCGAGCGCGCCGCGTTGCGAGCAGGGATCGTGCTCCAGCATGAGGCTGGAGCGGGATGATCGGGTTCAGGCTGAGAAAACGAGTACCGAAAATGAGAATGCGTGTTCGCGTGTTTCTGGCGTTCCTCTCGTTGGCGAGTGCCGCCGCGATTGGCGCTGCGAGCGCCCAGATTGCCGCGCCGGAGGCGTCAGCCTCCGTGCGGGAGAAGATACGGCAGAAAATAAACGAGACCCTGCTCGTTCTCGTCTGCGGTTCATTGGGTGCGCCATACATCCAGCTCGGTCATGACATCTCGGTCGTCGTCAACGAGGGAGACAGTCTTCGTGTCCTTCCGGTCGTCAGCGACGGGGCGTTCACCAATGTCCGCGATGTCCTCTACCTGAAGGGAGTGGACCTCGGCATAACGACGGTCCAGACCCTCAATGCCCTGAAAGCGTCGGGCGAATATGGGCCGCGTATCGATCATCTGTTGACTTATGTCGCGCCGCTTTCGGTCGATACGCTGCACATCCTGGCGCGTCCCGGCATCAACACGATCTTTGACCTCAAGGGAAAGAAGGTCAACTTCAACAGTAAAGGGAGCGGCACCGCCCGCTTCACGCCGCAGGTCTTCAAGGCGCTCGGCATTCCGGTCACGGAAGTCACCATGGCTCAGGGAGATGCGATTCAGGCCATGCGCGACGGCGAGCTTGATGCGACGGCATGCTCCTGCCCGATGCCGCTTCCGGCATTTCCCGGCGTCAAGCCGGAATGGGGTTTTAAGTTTCTCGACGTGCCTTACGGGCCGCAGTTCGAGCAAGACTATTTTCCGGCTTCGATCTCGAACGAGAACTATCCAAATTTGGTGTCCAAGGAGAAGAAGGTCCAAACGCTCGCGACCAGCACGATTCTGATCTCGTTCAATTGGCCGCGCAACACGGACCGCTACCGGCGCACCGAGAAGTTCGTGGAGGCGTTTTTCTCGAAGGCCGAGGAGTTGCGCAAACCGTCGCGTCACCCGGCGTGGCGCGATGTCAATCTGGCCGGCACGATCCGCGGCTGGCAACGATTTCCGGCAGCGCAGGAATGGATCGATCGCAATGTCAAGAAAACCGCGGAGCCGACTTTCGCTCCGGCTGCTGCCCCGCGGCGCAACGAAGCCGACGAGTCGCTGTTTCAGGAGTTCGTCAAGTTTCGGCAGCAAAGGAAGTAACGCACCAAGCCGGCCGCGCGGACAATGACAGGCAAGACAAAGGCGGCACCGCTTGCGCGGCACCGCCTTGTGGCCTGTCAGTCGATCGCCGCCTGTTCGGCGATCGGATCAGTTCCGGCGGCAGATGCCGAAGCGGTTGCGATGCATGCCGGGGCCGCAGCCGCGCGCCATGAAGGCCGGGCGGCAGCGGCCCGCCGGGTTGCGGGCCATACCCGGACCGCAGCCCTGCGCGACTTGCGTGGTGAGGCCGTCGGCTTGAACCGGAGCGACCGGCATGGCCTGCGCGGCACCAAGGCCGAGCGTCACGATAAATGCAGCAGCGATCAAGCTCTTCATGGGCGTTCTCTCCTTTGGGTGTGCACGATGTGTCCCCCACTGCCGCCGATTTTACGAATCGGATCACGGCGCCCGTGCGACGCAGAAAAGCACGGAGCGGCGAAAATCTTCAAGCGAAATGGACGGATGAATTCCCATTCATGCTTGGCGCGCAGGCAGAACCGCAAATATGCGCAAGTGGTTGCACGTGTGCGATGCGGGGCGTGGCCCTCTCCCGGTGAAACAGGGAGAGGGCAAAAGTGCGCAGCCCTAGTTCTTGAACCGCACGATCTTCTGGCGCTGCTCGCCGAGGCCCTCGATGCCCATCGTGACGATGTCGCCGGATTTCAGCCACTGCGGCGGCTTCATGCCGAGCGCGACGCCGGGCGGCGTGCCGGTGGTGATGACGTCGCCGGGTTCCAGCACGAAGAACTGCGAGCAATACCAGACGATGTGCTGGATGCCGAAGATCATGGTCTTGGTGTTGCCGCGCTGGCGCTTCTCGCCGTTCACGTCGAGCCACATGTCGAGCTTCTGCACGTTCGGCACTTCGTCCTTGGTGACGAGCCACGGGCCGAGCGGCCCGAAGGTCTCGCAGCCCTTGCCCTTGGTCCACTGGCCGCCGCGCTCGATCTGGAATTCGCGCTCCGATACGTCGTTGCAGATGCAGTAGCCGGCGACGGCGTCAAGCGCGCCCTTCTTGGAGAGGTAGCGCCCGCGCGAGCCGATCACGATCGCGATCTCGACTTCGTAGTCGAGCTTGGTCGAGGCCTTCGGGATCATCGTGTCGTCGTTCGGCCCGACGATGCAGTTGGGGGCTTTCTGGAAGATGATCGGCTCTTTCGGGATCTGCGCGCCTGTCTCGGCCGCATGGTCGGCGTAATTGAGCCCGATGGCGATGAAATGGCGCGTGCCGCCGACGCAGGGACCAAGTCGCGTGCCGGCCTTCACGACCGGCAGCTTGGACAGATCGGTCTTGCGGATCTTGGCGAGGCTCTTGTCGGAGAGCGCCTCGCCCGCGATGTCCGGCACGACCTTGGAGAGATCGCGAATGCGGCCCTTGTCATCGATGATGCCGGGCTTTTCGCGGCCGGGCGCGCCGAAGCGGACGAGCTTCATGAAAGTTTCCCCCTCTGTTGGTTGTGGCTGGGATTGAATGAGCGGATGGATTGGACTTCCGGCGGACTATGCGTCGGCAAGGCGATGCGGGCAAGACAGGTATGCGGGAAATCTGGCAGCCTTCATGCCTGCTTGTGCGGCACTTTGAGCTAGGTTGAGTTGGATTCAGGTCGAGTTGAGTTCAGGTCCACACGTACCGGAGTGAGCAATGAAACGAATCTTGATCGCGGCCTGCATCGTGGCGACGACAGCCGCAACGGCATCGGCCCAGCCTTATCCGTCCCGCCCCATCACGATGATCGTGCCGTTCGGCGCGGGCGGGCCGACCGATGCGCTCGCGCGCATCATCACGCAACGCATGTCGGTCACGCTCGGCCAGTCGATCCTGATCGAGAACGTCACCGGCGCGGCCGGAACGATCGCGGTCGGGCGGGTGGCGCGCGCCGCGCCCGACGGCTACACGCTGGTGATCGGCAACTGGGCCTCGCACGTCGTCAACAGCGCGATCTACAAGACGCCGTTCGACTATGTGGCGGATTTCGAGCCGGTCGCGCGGCTCTCCGGCAACCCCTACATCGTCGTCGGGAAAAACGCGCTGCCCAAGACGCTTCCCGAACTGGTCGCCTGGCTCAAGGCCAATCCCGACAAGGCAACCGAAGGCACCGGCGGCGTCGGTTCCGGCCAGCACGTCGGCGGCGTGTATTTCCAGAAGGTCACCGGCACGTCGTTCCAGTTCGTGCCGTATCGCGCCGGCTCCTCCGACGTGATGCGCGATGTCGTTGCCGGCCATATCGACCTCACCATCGATCAGGCGATCTCGTCGCTGCCCTACATCCGTCAGGGCCAGGTGCGCGCCTTCGCGGTCGCCGACAGCAAGCGCCTCGCCTCGGCGCCGGATATTCCGACCGTGGACGAGGCCGGCGCGCCCGGCGTCTACGTGGTCGCCTGGTACGGCATGTGGATGCCGAAGGGTACGCCGAAGGAGATCATCGCGAAGTTCAGCGGCGCCGCGCTGGAAGCGATGGCCGATCCGGACGTGCGCAAGCGGCTCGCCGATCTTGGGCAGGACATTCCGGCGCCCGAACTACTCACCTCCGCGGCGCTCGGCACCTTCTACAAGGCCGAGATCGCCAAGTGGTGGCCGATCATCAAAGAGGCGGGGATCAAGATTGAGTAGGCCGTTTCGCCGGAATGTGCGGAGCAGGGTCTAGATGGACCTCATCATTCGTAACGCGCGGCTCTCCGATCGTGCCGGTGAGCCGCTCGATATCGGCGTTGAGAACGGACGGATCGTCGCGATCGAGCACGCGATCGCCTCGGATGCTCCGGAGTATGACGCGCAAGGCCGGCTCGCCTGTCCGGGCCTGATCGAGACCCACATCCATCTCGACAAATCGCGCATCATCGACCGCTGCGCGCCGCAGGAGCGGCGCACGCTCAGCCCGGTCTTCGGCGTCACGCCGGTGAAGAAGCACATGACGGTGGAGGACGTTCGCGCGAGAGCCGCGCAAACCGTGGAACAATGCATCTTGCACGGCACAACGCGGATGCGCACGCAGGTCGAGGTCGATCCGGGCATCGGCATGCGCGGCTTCGAGGGCGTCGAGGCGCTGATCGCCGAATACAAATGGGCGATCGATATCGAGATATGCGTGTTTCCGCAGGAGGGCCTGATCAGCTTTCCCGGCACCGACGCGCTGCTGGTCGAGGGCCTCCGGCGCGGCGCGAAAGTGCTCGGCGGCGCGCCGCGCTACGACGAGGACGAGGCCGGGCAGATCCGGCGCATCTTCGCGCTCGCGCGCGAATTCGATGTCGACATCGACGTGCATCTCGACGTCGGCAACACGCCGGACGCGATGAACATCCATCTGGTGCGCGAGCTGACCGATCAATACAGACGCGGCGGCCGCGTCGTGGTCGGCCACATGGCGAAGCTCTCGCTGCTGCCGCCGGACGAGCTGGCGACGCTCGCGCGGCAAATGGCCGATAGCGGCATCGCCGTGACGGTGCTGCCGGCAACCGACCTGTTCCTGATGGGGCGCGACCGCGACCATTCGGTGGTGCGCGGGGTGGCGGACGCGAATGTCCTGTGCGACCATGGCGTGAATTGCTCGCTCTCGTCCAACAACGTGCTCAATCCGGCGACGCCGTATGGCGACTGCTCGCTGATCCGCATGGCGAATCTTTACGCCAACGTGTTGCAGGTCGACCGGCCGGGGCGATTACGCGAGTGCTTCGACATGCTGACCCACCGCTCCGCGCGGCTGATGAATTTGGACGACTATGGCTTTGCCATCGGCAACCCGGCCGACATTGTGATCATCGAGGCGCAGTCTCCCGAGCAGGCGGTCGCCGAAATCGCCCAGCCGCTGGCCGTGTTCAAGAACGGCAAGCGTACGGTCGCGTGGCAGAAGCCGGAGCTGATCCGGCCGAGCTAGAGCGATGGAATTTGGAGAGCGGTGAACCATGTCGATCTTTGTGAAAATCCTCGTCGCGCTGATTGCGCTCGCGCACATCTATTTCCTGGTGCTGGAGATGTTTCTGTGGACCGCGCCGCGCACGCGCGCCGCGTTCGGCATGACCGCCGAGCACGCCGAATTGACCAAGACGATGGCGGGCAATCAGGGGCTCTACAACGGCTTTCTCGCCGCCGGCCTGATCTGGTCACTGATCGCGCCGCCCGCTTACGCAACGGCGCTCGCGCTGTTCTTCCTCGCCAGCGTGCTGATCGCGGGAATTTACGGCGGGTTCACCGCCAACAAGCGCATCTGGTTCGTGCAGGGGCTGCCGGCGGCAGTGGCCTTGGCGGCCATCATCTTTTTGTGAGAGGCCAACTGCCGTCATTGGAACGCCGACTAATTGATCATCACGGCAACGTTCGCGCCCGCGTTCCGTTTTTTAAACGCGCTCAATTGAGGATGTCATGAAGATCAAATTCGCGCTCATTCCACTCGTCGCGGTCATCGCCATGGCCGCCGCGCCGGCGCTTGCGAAATCCAAGACGCATCACCGGAGTCATCAAAGCCCCGCGCCCTCTGTCCAGGCTCCGGTTGCTCCGGTCATGATCAGCCGCAACGTCTCCGATCCATCGTTCGGCAACCGCGTCGGCTACGACCGCGCCAAGAGCAGCGGACGCTGCGTCGCGGATCTGGGCTACGGGCGTTACGAGTACTGCGGCTGGTAGGAACGACCGGGGACAGCGTCACCAAAGTCAAGGAGAGCGCGGGCGATGCTGGCGCCCGGCCGGCAACGCGCTCGGTGCGGCGCAGGAGCTGACGCGCCATTCAGAAGAACTGCGCGGCGAGGTGGATACCTTCCTCGTCGAGGTGAAGGCTGCGTGAGGCGTGTGAGGGAGATTCGGGCACGTTGATGCGCTAGCTCCCTGTCGGGATGACCGCGCGCCCCGCAAGGCGCGCCGCGGCGTCCGGATCATGCGTCGGCAGATAGATGGTCGGCTGCTGCGAGGCGAGTTGCTTGATCGCGGCAAGCGTTGCCGCGCTTGTTGCCACGTCCGGACTCACGCCATCGACCTTGCCGGCTAGCATCAGTTCCTGGCTGTACGACGTGTCGCCTGCCAACAGTATCGCCGCGTCGTCGTCATAGACCAGCACCGACACGTGATTGGCCGTGTGCCCGGGCGTGGCAACGACAACGACGTCGCCGGATTCGGTGAGACGCTTGCTTGCCGCAAAGGGGCCGACAGGTTCTGCCGTCAAATCAAGCGGAGCCGGGTCGAACCAGGATGGCCATCGGTTCGGCAAATAGCCGCGCATCATGCCCATCCATCCGCGTGCGAGATTGAGCTCGCCCGGTGCGACGAAGATTTTGCTGTTCGGGAAATGCCGGAGCCCGCCGTCATGGTCCATGTGCAGGTGCGTGAGAATAACGCGCTTGACGTCGCGTGGCCCGAGGCCGAGCGCGTTGAGGCGCGGGCCAATCTCCTCTTCCGGCTCGATGCGAAACGCCACCTCCCATCGGACGTAAGGGTGCAGCGAGCGCCCGTGCTCTAGCAGGTGCGCGCCTTGGCCGGTATCGACGACAATTGGACCTTCCTTGTGATCGATCAACCAGGCGTAAGTGGGAACCCAGTCGGTCCAATTCCGATCGGCAATAACGGCGAGCAGGCGAAAAATGCCGCTCCCATGTCCCTCGGGCTGCGCAGTCTTGATTTTGACCCAACCGGTTTGAATCGCGTGAACCTTCATGACAAACGAGCCCGTCCGACGTTGATGAGGTTTTGGCTACCGCACATTGAAACGCGCGATCCTCAAGCCGTTCTATCTCACCAACTTCCGTATCGCCTTGTCGAGTCACTCCGGCGTGAGCGGATAGATCGCTGGCTGACCTAAGTGCAATCGGAACGAACCCGCCATCGGCACATTTATTCAATGATGAGGGGCGCTCAGCCGAAGAGGTTTCGACATGACGCGCACACTGGCTTTGATCCCAGCTGCCGCCACGGCAATCGCTCTGGCGATGACGCCCGCGACGGCGAAGACAAAGCGGCATCACGGCTCGCAATTTAGCTACTATGAGCAGCATTTCGGGTCGGGCAGCAGCAAGTATCTCTATGACGACAGTCGGTTTCTTGGCGGCCTGGGACTGACCACGCGCAACGTGTCGGACCCGTCCTATAACGCCGGCATCCGGTTGCGGCAGAATCCTAACCGCTGCACCGAGGACCTCGGCTACGGGCGCTATGAATATTGCGGCTGGTAGGAAGAATTTGCGGCGAATCACTCCTCTGCGAATGACGCTGACATAAACGTGAGCGGTCCGATCGCTGTCGCGTCCCTATCTGCCACTGCAAGGGGCCGGAGCAGAAGGTTGTTACGTCATGAAGCGAATGTCTGCGTTTGTTCCACTGGCCGCCACGGCGGTTGCCCTGACGATGTCGCCCGCGCTGGCAAAAACCACGCACCACACCGCAAGACAGAGTTACGAGGAGCCATACGAGTATGCGCCTGCGCCATCCGCGCAGTGGGGCTACTCCGATCCGTCGTATACAAGCCCCGGGTACAATCAGGCGCGCCGGCTTGGCCGCTGCGTCGAGGATCTGGGCTACGGACGCTACGAGTATTGCGATTAGCAACCCGCAGTCCTGCGCTAGCGCTCCGATTCCGACGTTGGCAAAACTGTGTAGCACACTCTGATGCGAGCTTTGGAGTTCGGCACTACTTAGCGCTCCGATCTCGCACTAGTGTGAATGCTGCGGAATCTGCTTCTCGATTGTCTGTGGCGCGCCGCACAGCGTGCATTCGAGCGTCCACACATGCGCCCACTTGCGCCGCCGGTGCGGCGCAATGCCGAGGAGCCGGGTACCGCCGCCGCAATGATCGCAGCGTGGTCCGGTCAGGATCTTTTGCAGCTGGGGCGTGGCGTCAAGCATGGCGTCAGGATGAGGCACAATTGGAAATCGGACCTTAATGGCGCTGGGTGTCGGCGGTATGGTGTTCTTGGATACGCGGTATCTCGTTAGAGGATACGCGAGCCGAATCGTCTTGGTACGTTGTTTTGCGGACAACCCGACGTCCGGCTGCTCGATCCTGGCAATCCATCCGTCACCCTCGCGACGCTGCGCAGGCGGCGACCGCGGTCGGGCGGAGTTTGCGAGTGGAATTGGAGTAGCGACCCCGCTGAAGATCGCGCTCGGCATCAACGCGTTGTGGAACAAAAGCGGCTGCAGTCGTAGCCCGCATAGGAATGCGGGACTGATTTACGGCGAGGTCGGTCCCGGATTTCGCTTCGCTCCATCCGGGCTACATCGAAACCTACCGCACCAATTCCCGCATCGCTCTATCGAGCCCCGCCAGCGTGAGCGGATACATCCGGTTGCCCATCAACTGGCGGATCATCTTGATCGAATAGGTGTAGTCCCATTGCTCCTCGGGCACCGGGTTGAGCCACACGGCGGCAGGGTAGGTGCGGGTGATGCGCTCGAGCCAGACCGCGCCCGCCTCTTCGTTGAAATGCTCGACCGATCCGCCGGGCGTCGTGATCTCGTAAGGCGACATCGAGGCATCGCCGACGATCACGACCTTGTAGTCGTGCGGATATTTGTGCAGCACGTCCCAGGTCGGCGTCGTTTCCTGGAAGCGGCGGCGGTTTTCCTTCCACACTTTTTCGTACAGGCAATTATGGAAGTAGAAATGCTCCAGGCGCTTGAACTCGGTGCGCGCGGCCGAGAACAGCTCCTCGGTGATCTTGATGTGCCAGTCCATCGAGCCGCCGATGTCGAACAGCGTCAGCACCTTGATGGCGTTGTGCCGCTCGGGCCGCATGTGGATATCGAGATACCCCTTGTGCGCGGTGCCCTTGATGGTGTTATCGAGATCGAGCTCGTCGGGCGCGCCGGTGCGGGCGAATTTGCGCAAACGGCGTAGCGCCACCTTGATGTTGCGCGTGCCGAGCTCGACCTGATCGTCGAGGTCCTTGAATTCGCGTCTGTCCCACACCTTTACGGCGCGGCGGTGCTTGCTCTCGCCGCCGATACGGATGCCTTCGGGATTGTAACCCGCATTGCCGAACGGCGAGGTCCCGCCGGTGCCGATCCATTTGCTGCCGCCCTGATGCCGGCCTTTCTGCTCCTCGAGCCGCTTGCGCAAGGTCTCGAGCAGCTTATCGAGGCCGCCCATCGAGGCGATCTGCTTCTTTTCGTCCTCGGTCAGGTATTTCTCGGCCAGCTTCTTCAGCCATTCTTCGGGAATGCTCGCCTCGATGCCCTCGCTCAGCAGCTCGAGGCCCTTGAATACGTGGCCGAACACGCGGTCGAATTTGTCGAGATTGCGCTCGTCCTTGATCAGCGTCGCGCGCGAGAGATAGTAGAAATCCTCGACGCGCCGGCCGGCGAGGTCGGCCTGCATCGCCTCCATCAGCGTCAAATATTCGCGCAGCGTCACCGGGACGCCGGCGGATTTCAGTTCATGGAAGAAAGTGACGAACATCGGCCTCACTCGTCATTGCCGGCCGGTGCGCAGCGTCGAGACCGGCAATCCATGCTATCTGCGCCCCGCACCTTTGTTCAAGTAGGGCTCAGCGCGCCTCATGCGACCGGGGAGGCGATCATCTTGAAACGCATCTGACGGGCTGCATGACGGAGTTCGTTGACAGCATACTGCGAGATCGCTGAGGGCGTCGTTCGCGCGCGCCTTATCACGCCTGTCGGCTGCGCTGGAAATTTGAGACCCAAATCCAGCACCGTGAATTCGTGCTGCAGCCATGCAACGCGAAGAACTTGATGCGGCGCAATTCCAAGCAGGTCCGTCTGTGATATGATCGTCAGCATTGTGACGAAACTGTTGCTGTCAATCGTGCTTCGTGGCATTTTTCCGGTTCGCTCATAGAATGCGCGCTGAAATGCCGCTCTTGCCGGATTGTCACCGCTTGGAAGTATCCACTCGAGTGTTTCCAGATTCGGTCTTGACCGCGGACGGGCTTTGGCAAGTGGGTGACTCCGTCTGGCAACGACGACAAGGCTGTCATTGAACAGAATGTCGGCGGTGAATTCATGAGGATCAATTGCCTCGTCGATCCGCCCGAAAACGAAATCCAGATCACCCTGTCGGAGCTGTTGAAAAAGAGTGCTTCCCATTCCGTCCGTGATGGAGACGCGGACCTGCGGACGTGACGTCTTGAACCGCGCCAGAACGATGGGCAGCAAGCTGAAAGCGGCAACCGGCGTTGCTCCAATACGCAAATCTCCGTGCGTGGCGGCTCGCAGATGTGCGATGTCGTCCCTGGCTTGTCTGAGTTCTGAATCGACGATCTTGCTGCGCAGAATCAGCGCCTTGCCGTAAGCGGTTGGTTCAACGCCGAGCGGAGTGCGCTCGAGAAGTTTGACACCCAGCTCATTTTCGAGTTCGCGAACGCTACGGCTGAGTGCGGGTTGGGAAACGCGCAATTTTCCAGCCGCTTGCCTCAAGCTGCCGCTCTCCGATGCGCTCACAAGGGCAGCCAACTGGTGCAGTTTCATGCGCATCCCCGATAACTGAATATTATCGCTCTATGTCATTTTTGCATAGTTCTGTCATCGCTTCCAAGGTTTAGCATCGGCCCTAAAGACGTCGGAGGATGAGGAGGACGAAACAATGAGGGTCGTTTCAATTGAAACTCCGACTTGGGAAAAAGATCACCCGACCGGTTCGCTCGCTTTCAAATATCTTTTGACAGGTGAGGAGTCCTCTCCTGACAATTTCGTCCTGCTCCTGGCCCGGCAAGACAAGCGCTTCACGACCGAGCGCCACCGTCACAACTTCGATCAATTCCGCTTTCCGATTCGCGGAGACATGAATGTCGGCGAGGGTCTTCGGCTGCGCGAGGGCCAGCTCGGATACTTTACCGAAGGCACTCCTTACGGTCCCCAGGACGATCCGGTCGAGCCGCTGGAGCCTGGCGAACGCCTGCATCTGACCCTGCAATTCGGTGGCGCGAGTGGCTATGGCTATCTCGGCCCGAAACGCTTGCGTGCCTGTCGGGATGAACTGCGCCGCGAAGGAGAATTCGTCGACGTTTTCTATCGTCACCGTGACGGGAAAACACAAAATGGTCTGGATGCGGTCTGGCAGCACGCGTTCGGAACGAAATTGGAATATCCAAGGCCGAGATATCCCGGCCCCATCATCATGGACCCGAAATCATTCCGCTGGATTTCCGATCCTGACGCGCCGGGTATTGAGCGCAAGCATCTCGGTACGTTCACGGAACGAGGAATCTGGGCCGAAATCCTGCGTTTGCATCCAGGCGCGACGTTGATTTCGAGCCATCTCAACGCACGCCAATTGTTGTTCGTACTGGCAGGTTCGGGGACCATTGATGGTGCGGAACTCACACTTCATTCCGCGATCCAGCTCGATCCCGGCAAGCAAGGGTGCATCGTTGGCAAGGAGATGCTGGAGCTTCTGGTATTTGGACTTCCTCCGATCGTA
The DNA here is from genome assembly GCA_039649225.1 of Hyphomicrobiales bacterium. Taxonomy (GTDB): domain Bacteria; phylum Pseudomonadota; class Alphaproteobacteria; order Rhizobiales; family Xanthobacteraceae; genus PALSA-894. The sequence goes on from JBBWZU010000725.1 coordinate 16,136, forward strand.
ACGGCCGAGCTAGCGGCAAGTACGAAAGCGATGATGCAGCCGGCATGAACCGGCTGTGGTTTCGGGCAACGCGCCGGACCAAAAAACTAGAAGGTCCGGGAGGAATCAATGTGTGATGGCGCCGGAAATCGCATTGGCAACCACTGGATCGGGGCGACCTTTGTCCTCGCTGTCTTTGTCGCTCCGTTCGGAACAGCTCACGGTGAGCCGTTTCCGTCGGAAAACATAAGACTCATCGTCAACGTGGCGGCTGGCGGCGTGACCGACTCGGTAGCGCGTCTTGTCGGGCACGGTCTCAATGCAAAATGGGGCAAGCCGATCATTGTCGAGAATTTGGTGGGCGGCAATTCCAGCATTGCGGCTCAAGCTGTCATCCGCGCCAAGCCGGACGGGCACACGCTTTTTGTCACCGCGGACGCGCCTTTCACGTCGACGCCATTCATCGTGAAGAAACTGAGCTTCAGCCTTGCTCAGTTCACGCCGATTGCAGTGGTGTGCCGGCCTGTTCCGGTCTTTGCTGTCAGGGCCTCGTTGGGCGTCAAAACATTCAAGGAATTCATCGCGCTGGCGAAGGCGAGGCCGGGCACTTTGAACTATGCATCTCAAGGTGTCGGCACATATGGCCATCTTGGCATGGAGGATTTCAAGCGACGCACCGGGATGGACATTCTCCACGTGCCGTATCGGGGTGGCGCGCCTGCCATCGAAGGACTGGTACGCGGGGATGTCGCGGCGCTCATCATCAATTATGCGAACATAGAGCCATTTGTGCAGTCGGGCGATGTCGTTCTCCTGGCAGCTCTCGGGGAACAGCGCAGCAAGATGCGGCCAGATCTGCCAATTGCAATCGAGGAAGGAATCCCGTTCTCGGTCAGCACGTGGTTCGGCATCTTCGGGCCTGCCGGAATGTCATCCGACCTGGTCACTAGAATTCGCAACGGCGTGGAAGAGGTTCTCGTATCCGACAAGTCCGCGGAATTTTTCAAGCTGAACAGCTGCGAACGGGTGAAAGCTACGCCGCAACAATTCGGAGAAATCATTACAGCCGACTACAATCATTGGCACAGCGTCGTTGAAACCGTTGGCATTCAGCCGGAGTAATCCACAGCTCAACTGAGGTTTGGCGACGATGCGGACCGGAATGGCCTCGTGTCAGCAGCTTATCAACGGGTGGTCGGGCTAAGCAAACATCAGTCAGCGCGTGCGACCGGTCGGATTTATCAGTACGCGTCCTATGCGGCGAGCGCCTTGCCCTCCATCAATCTTGAGAGATGCGAGCCGCGCGCGCGCAGGAAATTCCACAACAGGGCAGAGTAGTCCGGCGATACGGCGGCTTCGATAGAGGGACGTGCTGCCAGGGCGGTGCGCCAGGCCGCGACTTTCGGCAAGTCCCGAAGGATGCCGAAATCGCCGATGTGCTCGAACGCATCGCAATAGCGGAACACCGGGCCGAACGCCGCATCGACGAGACTGAAGCTTTCGCCGTCGAACCACGGTCCCTTCAGCCGCGCCTCGATGCGCGCGAACTTGTCGCGTAGCGCTGCTATCTTGACGCCGAACGTGGTTTCATCCGGAGCCGAATAAAGCCCGGCGATGTCGTTGAGAATCGCCGAGCCGAACTCGATCCAGGCGCGATGCTCGGCGCGCCCCAACGCATCGGCCGGATGCAGCGCGGGCGATTGCGTGTCCTCCAGATATTCCAGGATCACGGCCGACTCGAAAATCGGCGTTTCGCCGACCAGCAGCACCGGGGTCTTGCCGAGCGGGGAGGCCGCCTTG
>JBBWZU010000741.1:0-16328 GCA_039649225.1 Hyphomicrobiales bacterium
ATCGCGACGGGTTTCGTCGTCGACGACGCCATCGTCATGATCGAGAACATCGCGCGTCATGTCGAAACCGGCATGACCCCGCTCGAAGCTGCGCGGCGCGGCTCGCAGCAGATTGGTTTCACCATCATTTCGCTGACCATTTCGCTCATTGCCGTGCTGATCCCGCTGCTGTTCATGGGCGACGTGGTCGGCCGCTTGTTCCACGAATTTGCCATCACGCTCGCGGTCACGATCGTTATTTCGGCCGTCGTCTCGCTGACGCTCGTGCCAATGATGTGCGCCAAGCTGATCCGCCACCGTCCGCCGGGCGAGCGCTCCAGGTTCGACCGTCATGCCGAACGCGCTTTCAACGCCATCATCGACCTTTACGCCGGCGCATTGCGTTGGGTGCTCGACCGGCAACCGCTGACGCTGGCCATCGCGGTGCTGACGTTTGCCGTCACGCTCGGCCTTTACATCCTGATCCCTAAGGGCTTCTTCCCCGTGCAAGATACCGGGATGATCCAGGGCATTTCGCAGGCCTCGCAGGACATCTCCTACGAGGCGATGGCCAAGCTGCAGAACCAGTTGGCTGCCGCTATCCTGCAGGATCCCGACGTCGAAGGCCTAAGCTCCTTCATCGGTGTCGACGGGACCAACCAGACGCCGAACGCCGGGCGCTTCCTCATCAATCTGAAGCCGCATGGTGCGCGCAAGCTGACGGCGAGCGAGATCATCCGCCGGATCCAGCAGGAAGCCTCGGGCGTAGTGGGCGCCACGCTCTACTTGCAGCCGGTGCAGGACCTCACCATCGACGCCACCATCGCGCGCGCGCCCTATCGCTTCGTGCTCGAGAACGCCAACGCGGCGGAATTCAACACCTGGGTGCCGCGCGTCGTGCAGAAGCTGAGCGCGCTGCCGCAGCTCACCGGCGTCGCGAGCGATCTGCAGCGGCAAGGCGCGGCCCTCGACATCGTCATTGACCGGGCGACCGCAGCCCGCTTCGGCGTCACGCCGGCGACCGTCGACAACGCGCTCTACGATGCGTTCGGTCAGCGCATCATTTCCACCGTATATACGCAATCGAACCAGTATCGCGTGATCATGGAGGCGGACCCTTCACTGCAGAAATCACGCGACGGGCTGTCGAGAATCTACCTTCCGTCCTCGTCATCGAGCACAAACGGTCAGGTGCCGCTGTCGGCCTTCGCGCATTTCGAAGAACGCGCGGGGCCGCTATTGATCACCCATTTCGGCCAGCTGCCGGCCACCACAATCTCGTTCAATGTGGCGCCGGGCGTCTCGCTCGGCGCCGCGGTCGCAGCCATAGCGCAGGCGGAAAAGGAAATCGGGCTGCCGGTGAGCTTCACCACCGCGTTCCAGGGCACCGCCGCGGCGTTCCAATCTGCGCTCACGAACGAGGTGTTGCTGATCATCGCCGCAGTGGTCGCGATGTACCTGGTGCTCGGCGTTCTCTACGAGAGCTTCATTCATCCGATCACGATTCTCTCGACCCTGCCCTCGGCGGCCGTCGGTGCGCTGCTGTCCTTGATGCTGCTGAGCTATGACCTCGACATCATCGCCATCATCGGCATCGTTCTGCTCATCGGCATCGTGAAGAAAAATGCGATCATGATGATCGACTTCGCGCTCGAGGCCGAACGCGAGGGCCTGCCGGCGCGCGAGGCAATCTATCAAGCCTGCCTGTTGCGCTTCAGGCCGATTATGATGACCACCATGGCGGCGATCCTCGGGGCACTGCCGCTGATGCTCGGCACCGGAACCGGTTCCGAGCTGCGTCACCCGCTCGGTATTGCCATCGTCGGCGGCCTGGCATTCAGTCAGGTGCTCACTTTGTTCACGACTCCGGTCATCTATCTTTACTTCGATCGGCTGGCGCTGCGCCTGGCGCGACCGCGGCCGGCGCATCCGCTCGCACCGCGCGAGCCGGCCGAATGAACATTTCGGCACCCTTCATAGCGCGGCCGGTCGCAACGACGCTGCTGACCATCGCCATCGCGCTCGCCGGTATTCTCGGATTCTCCAAACTGCCGGTATCGCCTCTGCCGCAGGTCGACTTCCCGACCATTTCGGTCACCGCCACGCTTCCGGGCGCGAGCCCGGAGACCGTCGCGACCAGCGTCGCCGAGCCGCTCGAACGCCATCTCGGCCAGATTGCCGACGTCACCGAAATGACCTCGCAGAGCGGGATCGGACAGGCGCGCATCACGCTGCAGTTCGACATCAGCCGCGACATCGACGGCGCCGCGCGCGACGTCCAGGCCGCAATCAATGCTTCCCGCGCCGATCTGCCGGCCGATCTGCCGAGCAATCCGAGCTATCGCAAAGTCAATCCGGCCGATGCGCCGATCCTGATCCTGGCGCTGACGTCGAAGACGATGACACGAGGCCAGATCTACGACGCTGCGAGCAACATCCTGGCGCAACGGCTCGCGCAATTGAACGGCATCGGGAACGTGATCATCGGCGGCGCGACGCTGCCGGCGGTGCGCGTCGAACTCAACCCGCACGCGCTCTACAAATATGGCATCGGGCTCGAGGACGTCCGTGCGGCGCTGGCGTCGGCCAATGCCGATAGCCCGAAAGGCACGATCGATCACGGCGAGCGGCGCTATCAGATCTATACCAACGACCAGGCGAGCGTGGCGGCGGATTACAGCCCCCTCGTGATCGCCTACCGGAACGGCGCGGCGGTGCGGCTGTCCGATGTCGCCGAAGTACAGGACTCGGTGCAGGACGTGCGCAATCTCGGCCTGTCGAACGATCAGCCTTCGGTGCTCGTCATCCTATTCCGGCAGCCGAACGCCAATATCATCGAGACCATCGATAATGTGAAGGCGGAGCTGCCGCGCCTGCAGGCGGTCATGCCCGGCGACATGGATATCACGGTCGCGATCGATCGCAGCGGCACCATCCGCGCGTCGCTGCACGACACGGAATTGACGCTGCTGGCAGCCGTCGTCCTGGTGACGCTCGTGGTGTTTCTGTTCCTGCGCAATGCCAGCGCGACGCTCATCCCCAGCGTCGCTGTGCCGATCTCGATCCTCGGCACTTTTGCGATCATGTATCTCCTCGGCTACAGTCTCGACATTCTTTCGCTGATGGCGCTCACCATCGCGACCGGGTTTGTCGTGGACGACGCGATCGTGGTCCTGGAAAACATCTCGCGGCATATCGAGGACGGCATGCCGAGGATGCAGGCGGCGCGGCGCGGCGCGCGCGAGGTCGGTTTCACCGTGCTGTCGATCAGCCTCTCTTTGATCGCCGTCTTCATTCCAATCCTGCTGATGGGCGGGATTGTCGGCCGGTTGTTTCGCGAGTTCACCGTAACCTTGTCGATTGCGATCCTGGTGTCGCTGATCGTCTCGCTCACGACCACGCCGATGCTGTGCGCGCTGTTCCTGAAGGCACGCCCGATGCAGACCGCGCGACGGCCCTCTGCCCTGTTCGAGCGCCTCCGCGGCGGTTATGGCCGCTCGCTGGCCTTTGCATTGCGCCATCGCGCCCTCGTGCTCGTGATCTTCATCGGCACGCTATGTCTCAACGTGGCCCTGTACGTGGTCGTGCCCAAGGGCTTCTTCCCGCAGCAAGACACCGGATTGATGATCGGGACGCTGCAGGCCGACCAGAGCATTTCGTTTCAGGCGATGAGCAAGAAGCTCGCGCAGATGGTCGACATCGTGCGCGCCGATCCCGCCGTTCAGAATGTCGTAGGCTATACCGGTGTAGGCTCCGGCAACGGCTTCGCGCAAATCAATAGCGGCAATGTGTTCGTCTCGCTCAAGCCGTTGTCGCAGCGCGACTCGATCGACCGGATAATGGCGCGGCTGCGACCGGCGCTGGCGCAAGTGCCCGGCGGGCGGCTATTTCTGATTCCCATGCAGGATCTGCGTGCCGGTGGCCGGCAAAGCAATGCGCAATACCAATACACCCTGCAATCGGAAAACGTGCAGGATCTCTATTCTTGGACGCCCAAGCTCGTCGACGCGCTCGCACACAATTCGGTCCTGACCGACGTCAGCGCGGATCTGCAGCAACGCGGCCTGGAGACCTATCTTGATATCGATCGCGATACCACGGCGCGGCTCGGCCTCTCTCCGCGGCAAATCGACAGCACGCTGTACGACGCGTACGGACAGCGTCAGGTCTCGACCATTTACAGCGCGATCAACCAGTATCACGTGGTGATGGAGATCGATCCGCGCTATACGCAATTTTCCGATTCGCTGCGCGACGTTTACGTGGCGACGAGCGCCGCAACGCCGCCCGGAACGGCGGTCACGAACGCGCCGGGAGGGACGGTGACGGCGGCGACGTCGGTCGGCACCACGGCCAAGCCGATGACTGCTCCGGCTTCGGCGACCGCGACCACGTCAACCACCAGCGCCTCGTCGACGACAGCAGGCACTGCCGCATCGACGACCCAGAACGCCAATGCGGCCCGCAACGCCGCCACGAACGCGCTGGCCAATTCCGGGAACGGGTCCGCATCGGCCGGTGCCGCCGTGAGCACGTCGCAGGAGACCATGATTCCGCTCGCGGCGATCAGCCGCTACCGGCCGGGCCACACGCTTTTGTCGGTCAATCATCAGGGGTTGTTCGTCGCCTCGACCATCTCGTTCAACTTGCAGCCGGGCAAATCGCTCAGCGAGGCGGCGGACGAGATCAATGCAGCGATCGCCCGCATCGACATGCCGCGCGCGATCGACCGCACGCTTACCGGCACCGCTCGGGTTTTTCAGCAATCGTTGTCGAAGGAGCCGATCCTGATCTTTACGGCGATCGCCGCGGTCTACATCCTGCTCGGCGTGCTCTACGAAAGCTATATCCATCCGATCACCATTCTCTCGACCCTGCCATCCGCCGGCGTCGGCGCGCTCCTGGCTTTGATATTGTTCAACACCGAATTCGACCTCATCGGTCTCATCGCCGTCATGCTGCTTATCGGCATTGTCAAGAAGAACGCGATCATGATGGTCGATTTTGCCATCGAGGCAAGGCGGGCCGGCCATGTGAGTGCGGACGAGGCCATCCTTGAGGCGAGCCTGTTGCGCTTCCGTCCGATCCTGATGACGACGTCGGCCGCCATCCTCGGCGCCATACCGTTGGGGCTGAGCTTCGGCAATGGCGCTGAATTGCGGCGGCCGCTCGGCATCGCCATTATCGGCGGGTTGATCATCAGCCAGCTGCTGACGCTTTACACAACGCCTGTGCTCTATCTCTATCTCGATCGGCTCGGCGGCTGGTCGATGCGTGCCAGGCAACGGGTCATGGGACGGCTGCTTGGACGATTCGATGCGCGGTCCGCAGGCTGACGCGTCGCGGCGGGCGATGGCTCAGCGCACGTGAATTGGCTTGCGGCGATAGCAGCACGGCACGGCCCATCGCCATCCCGGCGGATCCAATGTTGCGCTCAGGCGGCGTATCTCGGCACGGGCGCCGGTCACTGTCGAGCCTTTGTCATCGTGATCGATCGTCGGATCCGCTTGCAGCAGCGCGATGCGGTTCTCCAGCTCATAGATGCCGTGGTGAACATCATGCCAGTGGCGGTCATGATGCCGATAGAGGTGGCAGCAGTCGCCAGCCGCCGCAGGAAGAGCGTTGATGGCGATAAAAAGCGCGCTCAATGGGAGAATGACGCGGAAATTCATGTCCTTCACCGCTTCGCAACTTGGAGGATTCAAAAGCGGAAGCGCAATCCGACCGTGGGATCGATGTTGTTGCGCTGGAGAAAGCCGTAGGCCAATCCGTTATTCACTTGCGAGAACATGAACCCCAAATAGACATCCCACTTTGGTGCAAACCGCCAATCGATCGCGGCAGAAATCGCGTCGAACGTCCCGGCGCATTGCGGGTGCTCACTTCCCGAGCAGGGAGCAGGTCCGCCGGCGGCAGTGCCGAAGTAAGAATCCTGGATATAATGGTAATAAGCGCCGATGACGTCCAACTTTTCGGTAACCGCGTATTTGCCCCCGACCCACATGACTTGCAAAGTCTTATCGCCAAGACCGTTCACGCCGAACGCGGCATTGTTGATATTCGTGCCATTGAACGCGTCACAGCCCTGGCAAACAAAGTTTCCCGCGATATCCGTGAAGGCAGTCTGCGGATCGCTCGGCGCCATATAGCGAATATGTTCGTAACCGGCGTACAGCTTCAGCGGCCCGTTCGTGTATTTGGCCACCAGCATCATGGCGCTATTGTCGGAGATCGTCGCTGTGAGCGTCTGCGGCAAGAATGGGGGTATCGGCACCCCATTGGCGTCGTTGCTTCCGGGCCCGAGTGAGAGCGACACGGAATTTCTGACATAGCTGTAGATCGCGTCGACCGAGAGCACACCTTTGCCCCACGTCGGGATATCGGCGCCGATTTGGAACTGGTATGCGCCATCGGAGGCATTGTTCTGGCCGTAGCCGCCGAACTGCCACAGGGCCGCCCCCCGGAACTGGCCGACGCTGACCCGATATTTCAGCGACGTAGAGTGCCTGCAGTTTTCGGTATTGCCGCCGCCGCAGGTTATTCCCTGAAAGCCGATGGGTGAGAAGGCGTAAGAGGCGCCGAACGGATCGTAGTCGAAGACGGCGTCCAGGGTCAGCGAGTTCTGTCGGAAAACCGTCAGGGTGCCATAGGTCGGTGAACTGATGCCGACATAACCTTGGCCGTTGTACCACTGGCCCGCCCGGCTTGAATCGGAGTAGGCGGTCGCCTGGTTTTGGGGGACACCGGCGTTCGCCGCAACCGATCCAGGCCCATTGGAGAATCGGAAGGAATACGGGTCGAAGCCGGCGTCCAGAGCAAAGACAACATTGAAGTTCTCGCCGATCGGCCTGGTGCCTTTGACTCCAATGGTTGAATTGCTCAACGCGTTGGGCGCAAGGCCCCACATCGGCGTCCTGTTTTGTTTCTGGATCAAGTACGAGGCTCCGACGGCGGATCGCGCGTCAAACGGCGCGCCGTGGCTCTGCCAGCCAACCCCCGCGTCAATCGTGCCGTAGACGGTGATGCCCTGCCAGGTCAGCTGGCAGTCCGTGGCAACGAAGTCCCAAGGATCGGTGCACAGCTTGGGCGCCGAAGCCGCCGCGGCCGGCGGGGCCTTTATCGGCATAGTGTCGGCGGCCCATGCATCCGTCGCGCATGAGGCGGCGGCAACTGCGAGAACTATCGCCGTGGAAATACGGAACTTTGTCATGAGAAGTCCCCCCGCGACCTGAGCCACTGCGAGCACTTTCCTCGTATGATTTACTTTGATCTGATGCCGGTTGTCTGACAACCTACGCTCAGCACCTTAGCGCTGACGGGGACGAAAACCTTGTTCGTGTGGCCGCTGCGCAACACCGAATTCAACCTCTTAAATAACCCGTTGGCGAGAAGGATCTCTCCCTACGATAAGCGCGTGCCAAGTTATGCCGGCACGACAGGTGATTTTGTCTTGCGCAGGGCTTCCATCACCCGCGGATCAAGCTTCAGGTGCGCCTGCACCAGCTCCGGTGGCGTCAGCGCCATCCAGGTGTCGAGCGACACGTCGGCGAAGTAGCTGCTCTTGAACATTTCGAGAAAGCGCAGCGGCGTTGAGCCAGTGTTCTCGACGTAATGCCCCATCGCGAATGGCACAAAGCCAACGTCGCCGGCGCGGAAATCGAAGGTACGTGCCTGACCGGAGGCGGCGAACACACCCATGCGCGCCTCGCCCTCGATGTAATACTGCCATTCATCGCTGTTGGGATGCCAATGCAGCTCGCGCATTGCGCCGGGGTTCACCTCGACCAGCGCCGCCGCAATCCTGGTGGACACCGGGAACACGCTGGAATCAGTGATCCGCGCCGTCCCGCCCAAGGTCTTGATCGGCTCCTGCGCCATCATGCGATGGCTGAAGCTCTGCGGGACGGCAGTCGCGCCCGCGATCTTGTCGGCGCTGAGTGGCCCCGGAATCGGGGCGGGGAAGATGTAGCGCTCGCTCGGGTCCGGCGTATGGCCGAATAACGCGGCGGGCACGCCGAAGTTCTTTCCCAGCACTTCGTTTGGCGTGTGCTTGAACCAGTCGCTGATCAGGAAGGTGTCGTCTTCGTCGAAAGCGCCATCGTCGAACACGAGCAGGAATTCGCAACCGTCGGAGCCGAGGCCCTGGATGGAATGCGGAATCCCGGCGGGGAAATACCAGAGATCGCCTACGCCCACGTCATCGACGAAATTCCGCCCCTGTGCATCAACGGCGGTGATGCGAGCGGTGCCGTACAGCATGTAGGCCCACTCGGCCTGTTTGTGCCAATGCAGCTCGCGCACGCTGCCGGCATTGAGCCGCATGTTGACGCCAGCGATGTTTTTGGAGATGCCGAGTTCGCGCGAGGTCACCTGGCGGGTCCAGCCGCCCGACGTCAGCCGCATATGAGCATCGGAGAATGAGAAACGCAGGTTGGGCAGCGTGCCACTATCGGTCGAAGGCGGGACGATCAGATCGGGATTTTGCTGGTCGCGCATGATATTGCGCGGGCCGTGATCGGTGCCGCCATACCCGGGACGCTGCGGCTGCGGGATCGGCGCGCCGGCTTGCGCGTGAGTCACACTGGCTGCTGTGATCAGACCTCCGGCGGCGGTCGCCGCCAACAAATTGCGACGCGAAATCGGATTCATGAGTACCTCTCCTTCGAGACAGTCGACCGGGCGCCCTCGGTTAGCGGCGAACGCGTCAGTTCAACCTGGGCATTTCAATTTTGCCAAAAAACTACCGACGAATTCGGTCTGTTGCTTGTCATGGATTGCTAAACTGGCGCGTTTGTTGCCGGACTCCGCAAGCTGGACCCAGCGCGCATAGCATTGGGTCTGGCGAGAGTCTCCGCTCGCTCATCATCCGACGCAAAGCTATCGCGCAATTTGACGACAAACCCGGCAAGAGCCGGCGAGTGCCGCTCGCGCAGCGCGCCTAACAAAGGAGGCATGACGCGATACCCGATTTTGCTCAGGTTGCGACCGCGCCATGAACGTTCGCGGCACGGTCATCGGACGGGCTACGGCTGCGACACCTCTCGTGTCAGATCTTGAATTCCTCGAGACGCCATGTTGACCGCAATACCGAGGCTTCGCGCTTTTGCAGTCTTGCTGTGCGGGAATGCAGATCAAGCCGATGACCTGGTTCACGAAACGCTGCAGCGGGCCGTTGCGGGCATCCGTTTTTTGAGCCCCGGCACGGATATTCGCGCATGGCTGTTCATGATTCTGCGCGACCAGTTCTACTCGGGAGAGCAAGCGGCGCAGACGGTTCGCGGATCCATAGACGATCAGGCGGCGCCGATGGCACCGTCGCGGGCTAGCGCCGCACAGGCCGCAAACGGCGCACTCCGCGAAGCGCTGACCAAACTGCCACCCAAGCAACGCGAGGCTCTCATCCTGGTCGTCGCCTCGGGGTTTTCGTACGTCGCGGCAGCGCAGATCTGCGGGTGCGCCGTCGGAACGATCAAGAGCCGCATCAATCGAGCGCGCATCGACCTTGCCCGGCTCATGGCGGTTGACGATTCCAACGATCTCTAAAGGCCATAGCATCAGCACAGTCGCAGTTTTGCGGCCGAGCCGGATCCAGAGTTTAGCGATCCCGGCTCACATCATACCGGCATCGCAGTTATAAAGCGGGAAAACACCGCAACGTCACGCCAGTGACGGCAAAGCCCAGCGAGCGAAAGCCCGGCGATTCTCCTAAAAGCAACACGACGTCAACGTCAGCACGAGGCGAGCGGGTAACCGATGCCGGCGGGCGCGCCAGCAAGCGCCTCTTCAATTGCCGTCGTGCGGCGGATGGGCTTGCACCTAAAGGAGGTTGCAATGAATTTCTTCACCCGGATTGTTCCATTTGCCCTGCCGCTGGTGCTCTTTTCGTCACCGCCGGCGCAAGCCCATGACGTCGAGGTGGGAACCAGCCTGATCTGCGATACCCAAGCCCAGGTGGAACGCTATATCAGCCTCTTCGACGGCGACGAGGAGAGCACCGTCAACAGCGTCAACGCCGAAGAGCACAACCCGACAGCCTGCGCTGTCGTCACCATGTCGTATGTGCGCGGGCGCCAACTTGCGCGCGCGAGAAACAAGGACACGAGCTTTCAAATTGTTCCGGTCCTGGTTCTTGGCCTCGTCACCGAAGATGGCGTCAAATCGGTGACCCCTGCCCCCTTCTTCTCGGTGTTCACACTCGACGAGATCGCAATTTAGAGCGAACAGCCGATACTCAGCGGAGATTCGCGCCTGCGTCGGCTTCCGATGGTCGAGCGGCATGCAAGGCGCACAATGGTTCGCGGCCAGGCATTCGCCCAATCCGATGTCGCCGCGTGAGTGATCGGCGCAACCAAGGTCCGTGGTGAACCGCCGATGCCCTCGAGCCAACTTCACTATCTGCCCCTGAGCCCACCGTTTTTTTCCATTCTGGTGGGACTGCTTGTTCTGCTGGTCTTGCTCATCCAGCTCGGAATCCTGCGTTATGCCTACATCAGCATCGGGGTCAGCTCACGCGCGGCACTGTTGCTTCTGCTCGGCTCCCTGATCGGCAGTTACGTGAATATTCCGGTGGCTGAATTGGCTGAGCAGCAGATCATGTCGGGACGCGAGATCACATATTTTGGAATGCACTATATTGTCCCGGTCGTGCAGGACTGGCCCGGGACCGTGATTGCGGTCAATGTCGGTGGCGCCCTCATTCCCACGGTGATGTCGATCTATCTGCTCGCCAAGCGTCAACTGTGGCGTGCGGGCTTTCTCGCCACGGTCTGTGTCGCCGCGGTGTGCCATCTTCTGGCCGACCCCGTACCGGGCGTCGGAATTGCGCTGCCCCTCTTGGTCCCAGCCCTGACCACGGCGATCGCGGCGTTGCTATTGTCGCGCCAATACGCTGCGCCGGTGGCCTATATCGGCGGCAGCCTCGGCACTCTTATCGGAGCCGATCTACTCAATCTCGATAAGCTGCAAGGCTTGGGCGCGCCGGTCGCTTCCATTGGGGGAGCGGGAACATTTGACGGCGTCTTTCTGACCGGCATTGCGGCAGTTCTTATCGCCAGCGTTCCGCGCCGTGCGGGCCAAGCGAACACGAGCCCGGAAAAGCGCTCTATCAACGCTCAATAGTTCCTCCGCACCGTGCGTCTGGACCTTTACGACATTGCTTACAGCGTTTGCTCAAGAAGCAAAGCAGCCGGCGCATGGCCGGCTGCTTACTGCGAACCGGTGCGTTGAGCACCGGTCAGCCGCCGCTATCTGTCGCGCCTTAGAAGCCGCCGCCCGCGTAGGGCGAGGACGCGTGATCGCCAGCGTCGGTCTGGTACCAGTCGTTCTCGTTGACGACCGGGCTGGTATTCGGCGAGACCGCCCGTTCATTTTGCATCCGCACGGGTGCGGACCGGAACGTCTCGTGCGTCGGAGCGCGCCCCTGCGCTGCCGCCACCGTAGCCGTGCCGGCAAGAAGCACAGCGGCGAGTGCGATTTTGGTCTTGGTGAGCATAGTCGTATCTCCTTGATGTGAGTCAGTCAGTTTTAAGGATTCGAAGTCGTGTTTTTTTACAACTTCTATCGTGATGCATATGCCTCAGCGATACATCGGAGATAACGGTGCATTGGTCGAATACGAATCACAACAAGCTCACGCGTAGTCACAAAGCGCGTTACTTGAGCAAAGAACGGCATTTACGAGAGGTATCGTTCACGCATCTTATTGCGACACGTTGCTTCACTGCGTATAGCCGGCGGATGCTCTCGCCTATATCGCCCATGTTATTTGGACTCTGGCGGAGCCGCTCTACTCAATCTCAATAGGCTGCGAGGCTTGACTGCTTCGCCGTGTTCCAAAAAATAGAACCAGCGAGAAGCGGCCGACACGAGGTCGGCCGCTTAATGTAAATCGGCGAGGTACGCCGATTTGGAATTGGCGTTATGCGTTTACTTCCCACCGCCGCCCGCGTAGGGCGAAGACGCATGGTCAGAGACGGCGGTAGCGAACCAATTATTTTCCTCGAGGACCTGGTTTGCATCGGGCATGAACGCACGATCACTTCGCAGCCGCGCCGCTGCGGACTGGAACTTCTCGTGCGCATTCGGAGCGAATCCTTGCGCTGCCGCAACCGAAGCCGTACCGGCAAGAAGCATCGCAGCGAGTGCAATTTTGGACTTGGTGATCATCGTCGTATCTCCTTGATTTGAGTCAGTCGCGTTTAAGGCTTCGAAGTCGTAATTTTTTAACAACTTCAATCGTGATAAGCCTCGGTGACAGGCGGGAGATAGGGGCGCATTGGCCGAATAGGAATCACGAGAAGCTCACGCACATTCACAAAGCGCGTTACTTGAACAGGCGATGTCAACAATGACAGCCTCACGAAATTGTCGGAAATCGCCTGAGTCGCGGGATCGGCATGCAGGGTGAAAAACGGGCCGACGGCTTTTCGCCGCCGGCCCGTCACACCTTCGTCCTCGCAATGGGGCCCGGGGGGAGAAGCCGCATCGCGTAGTCCGTCGAGGCCGGGGCACGGGGTGTTGGACAGGGCCTCGCGGGATTGGACCTTGGCGTCGTATCGGACTTGGCTCATTCGAAAGATCGATGATCCAACCCGACTACGCTTACAGTTATAGCGAACCCAAGAGACCGGTGCTCCTTTTCAATTGCTCCGTTTCGACCGGTGTTGCGGTATTCGATGCCATTCCTGCGCTGGCCAAGTGACTCTGCGCCACGCACGTTTCTTGTCAGACATCCGCGAAGCCCAAACCAAAGTATGACTCGAAATTACCTTTGCACAAATTCGTTTCGGCCGCTTCGTGACCATCTCTGGGGCGAGCTTGTTCACCTGAAGAAATTCGCTCGCTTGCTTTTCCGGCAGGCGACAACAAACACAGGAGCCGAAGCCATGTTCAGCATCGTCAAGACCGCTCTCGCTGCGGTTATCGTCCTTGGTTCAGTCTCGCTTACGCCAGTGCAGGCGTTGGCCGCACATCGTTTTCATCACCATCCGGCCTATGCGCACCCTGGCGCGTACGGACCGCCGGCATATTCGTTCCAGAGTCGGGACGCGTCATTGCCTTCGCTGGCCGTGCCCTCTCCGGCGCAAGAAGAATGGTTCGATCGCGCTACGCAGGGCTTCGGCGCCGCTAAATGAAGAAAGGCAGATACGGCGTCCGGCCGCGATCCACGCGAAGAATCGCCAGCCGTGCGGCGACAGCTTGGGCGCATCCGCCGAACGCCAGAGGCGCCCTTGGCGATTCTGAGCAAGATCGCCGCACGCGCCGCAAGCTCTAGCAAGCGCGGCATTTTTACATCGATAGATTGGCCTGTGGTCGCAACATGCGGATGACCAGGTTTGCCTATCCGCACTTGATCAGGAGACACCTTAGTGCTCAAGGATGAGTTCAGCTCCGTCGGCGCGTCCGAGGCCGCAACCGTCGAGCGGCAACGCGGCTCCGGATCAAATGGCGATCTGAAAGTGCACGGTCCCATCGGCTTTGTCGGTCTTGGTCACATGGGCCGGGCGATGGCGACAAACCTTGCCGCCGCCGGACATCGGGTCATCGCATACGTCCGCCGCCCGGACCGGATGAGCGAGCTCGCGGCGCTCGGTCTGGAGCCGGCAGCTAACATCGCTACCCTGCTCGACTGTACAGTCGTGATCAGCATGCTGCCGGATGATGACGCCGTGCGCGACGTCGTATTTGGGCGTTCGGACATTGGCGTCGGCGGCCTTGCGGCGGGACTGTCGCGCGGCGCAATTCATCTCTCGATGAGCACAATCAGCACGGCCGCAGCGTCTGACCTCGCACGCGAGCATGCGCGTCACGGCCAAGGTTACGTCGCAGCGCCCGTCTTCGGAAATCCAGATGCCGCCAAGGCGCGCGAGCTGTTCATCCTCGCCGCGGGCGCGCCGGCCGATGTCGCGCGTTGCCGGCCGCTCCTCGACGCGCTCGGACAACGAACGTTCATGCTCGGCGCCGATCCCGCACACGCAAACCTTGTCAAGCTGCTCGGCAACATGATGACCGCGACAACTCTCGAGATGCTGGGAGAAGCCATCGCGCTCGTACTCAAGCGCGGACTCGATCCCAAGCCATTCGTCGACATCATGACGAGCACGATGTTCGGCGGGCGCGTGCATAGAATATATGGCGAAAAGATCATTGCGCAGAATTACGCGCCCGGGTTCGGCATGCCGTTGGCGCTCAAGGACGTGCGCCTGGCACTCTCCGAGGCGGAAAGTGCAGGCGTTCCGATGCCATCGGTTGGTGTGGTGCAGGACCGGATGATCACCGGAATTGCACGTGGTTACGCTGGTCTCGACTGGACTGCGCTCGGGCTGATCGCCGCGGAGGAGGCGGGGCTTCAGGTGGTGCCCCGGGCGCCTCAGTCGAAGACTGAGTCGCGGTAGCGCCGGCGCGAGACGCACTGCCTATCGATTCCACGCAAGCCAAGGCCGACCAATTCGAGCACGCGAAGAAGGAGCAATACCGTGGTTCATCAAGCCGACACTCTCGAAGTCAACGTGGAACTTGCTGACATTCCCGGCACTTCACTCAAGGTCTCGCCGGTTGCGATCGGCACCTGGGCCATAGGTGGTTGGATGTGGGGCGGCACTGATGAAGCCCAATCTGTTTCCACGATCCGCGCCGCGTTGGAGCATGGCATCAATGTCATCGACACGGCGCCGGTCTATGGATTCGGCCGATCCGAGGAGATCGTCGGCAAAGCGATCGCCGAGGGCCGCCTGCGCTCGCGCGTGCATATCGCCACCAAGGCCGGCCTCGAATGGGACGGCGGTCGGGTATTTCGCAACGCAAGCCGGGCGCGGATCCTGCAGGAGGTCGAAGATTCCTTGCGCCGGCTTCAAACCGACTACATCGACATCTATCAGGTTCACTGGCCCGACCCACTGGTGACCATCGAGGAAACCGCGGAAGCGATGCTCACCCTGTACAAGCAGGGAAAGATCCGTGCGATCGGGGTAAGCAATTTCTCGGTCGGTCAGATGGCGCGGTTTCGCCAGGTGGCGCCGCTGCACGTGCTGCAGTCGCCGTACAATCTGTTCGAGCGCGGAATCGAGGCAGAGCTACTTCCCTACTGCCGTAAAAACAAGATCGCGACGCTGGGCTATGGCGCGCTGTGTCGAGGCCTCCTGTCCGGCCGGATGCGGCCGAATACCGTATTCGGCGGCGACGATCTGCGCCGCAGCGACCCGAAGTTTGACGAGCCCAGGTTCTCACAATATCTCGCCGCCGTGCAAAGGCTCGATCAGCTCGCCAGCAAACGTTTCGGCAAGCGCGTCATTCATTTGGCGGTCCGCTGGATGCTCGATCAGGGCATCACGACGGCACTGTGGGGCGCGCGCCATCCGGATCAGCTGCGCCCGGCCGATGAGGTGACGGGCTGGTGGCTCGATGCCCCCGCTAAGGCCGAAATCGATCGGATCCTACGTGAAACGATCACCGCCCCGGTCGGCCCGGAATTCATGGCGCCGCCGGCGCGCAGCGTCGCCCAATTGGCATCTCAATTGTGAAGAGCTCCCCATGAAGGCCTTCGGCGCCGGAATCCTTGTGGCGATCGCGCTCTCGGTCAGCGCCGCAACAGGGTTGAGCTTCGTTCAGGAGACAGTTGCACAAGCGTTCAGCACCAGCGCGGCCCGCCTCGACCAACAGGAAAGTGTGAACCTGCTCGGTCGATAGGTGATTTGGCGGACCATCTCAAGGGGATCCTTTCATCCCACATGATGTCACACGAGCGCACCACATGCGGCCACGGGAGAGTTGATGCGCATCGCTTTCATCATCCTGCTATTCGGGCTGGCTGCGTGGCCATCGCCGGGTTCGGCGGCATCTTCGATGCTATCATTGGGATGTGGTCCCGCGCCGACGGGCCTGGAAAATCCGCCGGAGATGGCGCGCGTCGATGGTCGAATTCAGGCGATCGAACTCGAAGCACGCCAGGACGGGGAACGACTTTGTTTTGTCGATCGCAACAGCAGCGATCGGCCCGGCATTGCGCCGACGATTCGAATACGCCCGGGCGAGACACTCCGCGTGCGCTTGTTCAATCGCATCAACGACGCCTCCGTTCTGCGAAAGACGACGCCGCCCGGCCACGCCACCAATTTCCCCGGCGTTGCCGGCATGCCGGGATATTTCGACGTTCGCGCCGGCGCCTATCATGAGCCCACCGGTAACACCAATCTGCATTTCCATGGTCTGGAGGTCCGACCCGTACCATGCGGTCCGGGCATTGCACCGGGCGACGACGTCGTCACCACGCATTTCGTTCCGGAGGGCCAGACGTCGCCAGCCGGAGCGTGCCAGAGCGCTTACGAGATCGCCGTACCGGATGACCAGCCCGC
>JBBWZU010000752.1:0-19532 GCA_039649225.1 Hyphomicrobiales bacterium
CGACAACGTTCGCGTGCTTCAGCAGACGCTGAAGGTAACGCAGGACCGCCGCGATTCCGGCGCCGTAACTGATACCGATCTCGATCAGGCGCAGGCTCAACTCGCCGCCGGCGAGGCCTCCTTGCACTCCGCGCGATCCACGTTGCTTACAACGAAAGCCAACTATCGGCGTATCATCGGAAATGAGCCCGAGGGTCTCTCGGCCGGCATGCCGGTCGACCGCTTTTCGCCCCGTACTCTGGATGCCGCGATCGCGCAGAGCCTGTCGCAGAATCCGTCAGTGACGGCTGCAATGTATGACGTGGACGTCGCCCAGCTGCAGGTCAAGATTGCGGAGGCCGGGCTCTATCCCACATTGGTGCTGCAGGGAAGCGTCCAGCAGCAGCAGTTCAATTCGAGCGATTCGACGTTGAGGCTCCTCAACAGCACGGTGCAGGCCAAGTTGACGATCCCGATCTATCAGGGTGGCAGCGAGTACTCGGCCATTCGTCAGAGCAAGGAGGCGGTCAGCCAACAGCGTCTCAGCCTTGATCAAGTTCGCAATCAGGTGCGCGCCAGTGTGGTCCAATATTGGGGTCAGCTCGAAGCCGCCAAGGCGCAAACTGAAGCGGCCGAGCGGCAGGTGAAATATGCCGAAAGGGCGCTCAACGGGGTACGCGACGAGGCTCAAGTCGGCCAACGGACGACCTTGGATGTGTTGAATGCCGTGCAGGCGCTGCTCAATGCTCGCGTCGGCCTGATCATCGCGCAGCATGATCGGGTGGTTGCTTCCTATAACCTCCTTTCCGCGGTCGGACGCCTTGCACCCGCCGTTCTTGGCTTGCCGACGCAGATTTATGATCCTGGCGTCAATTATCACCAGGTGCGCGATAGCTGGTTCGGCGCACGCACGCCGGACGGGCGGTAGCGAATTAACGAAAAGAGAAATGGCGGCTGCTCGTGGCGCCGTGCTCGCGATTGCAATTCCCGGGCGTGAGGTCCTGGTCGTCGCCCGTCGAGCCGTCCAGATTCAGCTCTGAATGCTTGCGATCCAGGCAAGCTTCGTGCAGCCAGAGCAATATCACGGAAGTCGACATGGCTGAGTTCCGCTAGGCTGCGCGCGAAATGTGAAGCGGCTTCATCGCTGGGCGCGCGGGCGGGATGACGCTAACTCCAGGCGCCGAAATGGAGCGTGGTATGCGATCGCGAGCCAAAGTAGTGTGTGTCGTTGTTGCCGCAGTTTGTGCCAGTACGGCATCGGCTCTTGCCGGACCGTGCACTGCTGACATCTCGCAGCTCGAGGACACGGTCCGCACTTCAACAGCAAACCCGCTCGCGGGTCCCACCGGGCAGCAGACGGTCGCGGCGCAGCTCGGTCGCCAGCCGACGCAAGACTCGGTAAGGCAGGCCGAAGAGCAGGCCAAGGCGGAAGTTGAATCCGTCCTTTCACGCGCCAGAGCTCTCGATGCGCAAGGCCGTGCCGACGAATGCTCGCGCGCTGTCCGCGAGGTCAAGCTTCTGCTCGACATGCCATGAGGCGAGCAGAGCGGATGCTCGTGCGTTGTTCTTAAGTTCCATCATGCGGCCCCGAACCGCAAAGATCTCCCAATTGCGACAAACGGGGACAAGCAGATGCCCGGCGCCTCACCATATGGAATCTTGGTTCGGTCGCGGTCCGAGCGGAGAATTTCAATGCATCAGCATGCATTGAGCAGGCCGAGGCTCGCAATCATCATCGGGAGCATCAGACCAAACCGCTTTGCAGAGCATGCGGCGCGATGGATCGAGGAGATTGCGAAACGGCATTCCGATTTCGGCGTCACGCTGATCGATCTCAAGGATTACCCGATGCCGTTGATCGCAGAAGAAACCCCTCCGCTCTACGCTCTCCCAAGAGACGAGGTCGCCCGGCGCTGGCAGCAGAAGATAGCCGAGTTCGATGCCTACATATGCACGACAACGAGGCGGTCGTCGGTTCACTTCGATCGCACATAAATCATGGCATTAAAAGAAAACGGTTTAGATGAACCGGTGCACGAGGTTCCGACCGTGCCGGCGTCCGATCACCCTTTGGCCCCGGGCGTGGTCATCGAGAGCGAGCTTCCGGACACAAGACCTCCTGCCGAGGCAAAGGTGGCGGTGCCCCACGATCGCCAGTCTGGTGGCATAGATCCATCGCCGGCGCACGCGGGCGACACAAAGTGGGTCGAAAAGCAGGATGCGTACGCAAGTCTCCTGCGCCGGCATCCGATCTCCATCCCGATCGGCGCGCTGGTTTTCCCGTTGGTTCTCTTCGCCGGATACCTCTACTGGGACTACGCCGCGCATTTCGAATCGACCGACGACGCCTTTGTCGCCGCGCGTCAGTTTGCCGTGGCGCCGAAGGTGGCGGGCTACATCACGGCCGTGCCGGTGACCGACAACCAGCACGTCGCTGCCGGCGATGTGATCGCCCGCGTCGACGAACGCGATTACCGTATCGCTCTCGATCAGACTCAGGCGCAAGTGGCGAGTGCGCAGGCCAGCATAGAGAATATCGACGCGCAGGTTGCGGTGCAACGCGCGCAAATCAACGCCAACCAGGCGCAGGTGGAGCAGGCGCAAGCGAACCTCATCTTCGCACGCCAGCAGGCGGCGCGCTATCAGACGCTGGCGCAAAAAGGCTCCGGCACGATGGAGGCCGCCCAGCAATATGCATCTCAACTGCATCAGCAGGAAGCGGCGCTCAAGACCGCGCAAGCGGCCCTCGCGGTCGCGCAGCGGCAGGTCGAGGCGCTGGACGCGCAACGCTTGAGCACGGTTGCGAGTCTGGCGCAGGCCCAGGCCCAGCGCGATCAGGCGCAACTGAACTTGTCTTACACGACCGTTAACGCGGCTCAGCCGGGACGCGTCGTCAATCTCACCGCCGCGGTCGGCCAGTTCGCCCAGGCAGGGACCAGCGTCACGATGTTCGTGCCGGATGAGGTTTGGGTCACGGCAAACTTCAAGGAGACACAACTCGTCGCGATGCGTCCAGGCCAGGCAGTCTCCCTGAGCATCGATGCCTATCCTGATCGCCCCATGCGCGGCCACGTCGCCAGTATCCAGCCCGGCTCCGGAACGGCGTTCTCACTACTTCCCGCCGAGAACGCCACCGGCAACTACGTCAAGATCGTTCAGCGCGTGCCAGTGAAGATCATCATCGATGATCCGCCGGCGGACGTCGCGCTCGGCCCAGGCATGTCGGTGGTGCCGAGCGTACGCATTGATCCGAGGCCGACGCTGATCGAGCGGCTGCGGGCGCGGCTGTGAGCGCAACCGTCGCGAGCCGGGTCCACGACCGCGGATCCGGCGGGAGTGGAGCAGTCAATCCGTGGGTCATCGCCGTGCTGGTGGCGCTTGCGGCTTTTATGGAGGTTATCGACACCACCATCGCCAATGTCGCGCTACGCTATATCGCCGGCAGCCTGGGGGTCAGCCAGGACGAGGCGTCATGGGTGATAACGACGTACCTCGTTGCCAACGCCATCATTCTGACTGCCAGCAGCTTCCTCGCCAGATTGCTCGGGAGAAAGGCATTCTTCCTCGCCTGCCTTGGGTTGTTCACCGCGAGTTCGGTGCTCTGCGGAATGGCCTGGAATCTTCAGTCGCTGCTGTTGTTCCGCATTCTGCAGGGTCTCGGCGGCGGTGGCATGGTGCCGGTCTCACAATCGATTCTGGCGGACGCATTTCCGCCGGAGAAACGAGGCCAAGGCTTCGCGCTGTTCGGCATTGCGGTGGTCGTGGCCCCGGTCGTCGGCCCGACGCTCGGCGGTTGGTTGTCGGACAACTACTCCTGGCACTGGTGCTTTCTGATCAATGGTCCTGTCGGGCTTGTGGCGATCGCGCTGATCGCACTGATACTGCGTGAGTCGCGCGCGGCCATCGACCAACCAAAACGTCAAGCGATTCGCTTTGATGTCGTCGGATTTGTACTCGTCGCGACTTTCCTCGGCGCGCTGGAAATCGTGCTCGATCGCGGTCAGGAGGACGACTGGTTCGGATCAAGCTTCATTATTACTTTTACGCTCATCTGCGGATTTGCCTTCGTGCTCATGATCCCATGGGAAGTGACCCGGCGGAATCCGGTCGTGGATATCCGGATGGTGGGCACGCGCCAGTTCGGGTCGTGCTTCCTTGTCATGCTGGCGACCGGCGCCATTCTCTTCTCGACGACGCAGTTTCTGCCTCAACTGGTTCAGGAAGGCTTCGGCTACACGGCGAGCTGGGCCGGCCTCGTTCTCTCGCCGGGCGGACTTGTCACCATGGCGATGATGTTCGTCACCGGTTGGCTCTCCAGCAGGGTGCAGCCCAAGTACTTGATCGCCGGCGGGGCAGCGCTCGTCGCCCTCTCGATGTACGACTTGACGAACGTGTACGGCGATATCGGCTTTTGGTTCTTCGCCAGTTCGCGCATGCTCCTCGGCCTCGCACTGCCGCTGATCTTCCTTCCGATTCTCACGGCGTCCTATGACGGCATTCCGCCGGACAAGACTGACCAGGCTTCCGCCTTGATGAACGTGGCGCGCAACACCGGCGGCTCGATCGGCATCTCGCTTGCGACCAACGTACTCGCGCATCGTGTGCAATTTCATCAAAGCCGATTGGTCGAGAACACCATCCCGTCGCGCGGCGCATATCAGCAGACTATTGCGCAGGTGATGCAATATTTCGTCGATCACGGCAGCTCGATGGCGCAGGCGCAGAAGCAGGCCTTTGGCTGGATCGCGCAGCAGGTGCAGGTGCAGGCGACTTATCTGGCTTACAGCGACGTCTTCTTTATGCTGATGCTGGTCTCGGCCGCCGCCGTGCCGCTCGCGCTCATCCTGCGCAAGGTCAAGCTTGGCGCGGCAGCTCCCGTGGGCCACTGATGGTGGGGCATGGTTCGAGCCGCGAGGGTGCCTCGCAAGACACCTTTGAGGAAGACCCGAAACGGTGCCCAGCTGCTATTGCGCGGACGGGCGGCGCGCGACGGTGTCGGCGGCCTTGCTGCTTGCACAGACGACTTTGACGCGCTCGTTCGCGGCGATTTCCCGTCCAATCGAGGTCTCCGCCAGATAGGCCTGCCCATGCATGAAACAGGTGGTCGGGTTTCCAAAGTCGGAGGGTACCCGCATTACAGCCGTCGCATTGTCACGGCTGCAGTCCCGAATGTCGGGGGTGACTGCCATCGAGCAGATCAGCACTAAAGCTGAAAGCATCGTCGTCTCCTTCTATCCAGCCGTCAAAAGCTGGTGTCGCGACGATATCGAAACGCGCCGCGAACTCCCTTTCCAAGAAACGCAATCCGAGGACATCGATCAATTCAGGTCGGAGTGGCGGTGTGCTTCATGCCATTTGGGACCAGGACCGCGCATATAATGCAGTTCGGGTCGATAAGAATCGAACAGCCCTTTTTTCAATCCGCGCCAATTCTCCGGCGTCCCTACCAGAATGGCCGCCGAAAAGACGATTTGCGCGGCCTGCCTCGATAGTCGGAAAGTGGAAATCATCAGATGGTTCATGACGATCATCCCGTCTCCGGGCGCTGCCCGATTGACGTCCTATTGATTACGACTGCCGTGCGCGAGGGCGGGCTGCAAAACTTCGGCCGATCGTTCGGCCGATCCGTGTGCAGCAGCCTCGAGCGCGACGAGTTGAGCGAGCAGACCCTCGAGTTCTGGCGGCAGCGACCGTCCGACGGAGGGAAAATACTCTGCACGCAGCCGCTGACCAATTGCCCTCAATGAAGCCTGCATTGGTGACGTCATGGCGTTGTCCCTTGTGCTGGTTCGCTAATGCCCTCTGTTTCGTAGGGCTGTAGCGGATTTGTTTGCCAAGATAGTCCCGCCCTCGAAACCGATCTATTCTACGGAAGGTGCGTCAGGCACTACATGCGTTTGAGCGATGCATACCTTGGTTTGAGATCAGCGGCGCGCCGGGGTAAATGCCGCAAGCCCGGCTGATCGCGCCGAGGGAACGCCGCGGCTCTAGTTCACTAAAACGTTGCGATGGACGCGTGGCAAACGGACAATCGATATTGCCGCGCTTTGCATTGTGTTGCCCGATCTCATCCCTTTCACGCGTCTTGTGATGACGTATGAAGGCCCCGTAACTGGCATTGCGCCGCAACACGCATACTTTAAGAACATGGAAACTCACGGCTTCGTTCGGTGACCTGAAAAATACGAGACGGTCAGCCCGAACGGCAAACATACCAATCGGAGTAGTCAAAGCCATGTTCAAGAAAACCACGACCGCCCTGGCGGCTCTTCTCATCGTCGGTGCCGCGTCCAGCGCGATCGCGCAGAGGATCGACCCAAACCTCGGCAATCGCCATGCAGCTGGCGCTGGTTCCTTCACGGGCGCTCCACTGCTTAAGTTGGCGGCCGAGCACCATAAGGAATTTCGCTCCGCGCGCGTGCGGCTTCATGAGAATCGGGACCCGGAAGTAACCTCGAGCAACGGCTGTGACCTACTCGGTTATGGCTGCAACTACGATTACTACAAGGACTACTACGAGGCCTGCTGCATGTAGATGTCCGAAGCGCGATGCCTCGGCCTGGGTCGACTGAGGATGGTTCGGCGGCGATACCCCGGCGAGACCGCAAGACTCGATCGGACCCGCAATCGCGGCAAAGCGCGGAGCAGATAGCGCCGCTACACTCAAGCATGTCCCGCTCATTCTCGCGCAAGCGGGAACCCGGGCAAGCCGGGTTGGCGTAAGCTCTGAGCGGCAACACCAGACAAACCGGGCGCCAACGACTTGTCGCCTCTACGCAAGGCTCGCAATGATGAAACTTGGAAGCGCCGTCGCAGCCGTCGTGGCAGTTGTCGGCCTCTCGGCCGAAGCGCAGACCGTCAGCGTGACGGCGCTCGACCAGACCGGCGCGCAGACCGTGCTGCAAGCCGCGAAAGAGGGTGCGCAGCAGCGGAATGCGCCGTCAGCAATCGCGGTGGTGGATCCTGCGGGGGATCTGCTTGCTTTCGAGCGGATGGACGGTGTCCGTCCGGCCAGCGCGGAGCTCGCTATCCAGAAGGCGCGAACGGCGGCGCGGCTGCGGCGGCCGACGGTGGAAATCGAGGACAACATCGATCACGGCCGTATCGCATTCGTCACCGCGGAGATTCTGGCGTTGCGCGGCGGCGTGCCGGTGCACGCGAATGGTGCAGTTGTCGGTGCGGTGGGTGTCGCCGGTTTGAGCAAGGAAACCGACACCGAGATCGCGAACGCCGCTGCGGCGGTCTTGACCTCATCGGCAAACACGCTGCCGCACGAGTGACCAGCGGAACGATTTAACGCGTGCGATCTTGCTAACCCAAATATGCAAGCGAGCGCCAACGAGCGCAATTTTGGGCGAGCGCAAAGGCAGCCGGTGCTTATGCTGTACCGAACCGGAGTACATCTGGTTTTCCCGGCTTCGGATCCGGTGACTAGCAGTGGCGGCTGCCGAACTGTGGAGCCCGGCGCGATAACAGGTCGCCAGCGCGCCAGACCAATGACCAGGAGCCATCAAGGACATGGTGACCACCTATCCCCCGGTTCGTATCGTCAGCCCACCCGAATTCGATGAGGGGACGGCACAAACCTCCGGCTCCGTGCGCCTCGCCGCGATCGCGCCGCAACTCGGAATCGAGTCGACGTTGTGGGGAGGATTGTTCGAGGTCAAGCCGGGCGCCCGTACCGGAATTCACCATCATGGAGAGCAGCAGACGATCGCCTACGTCTTGTCCGGCATCTGCGAGGTCCGCTGGGGGACGAGAGGAGAGTACACCGCGAGCGCGAAAGCCGGCGACTTCATTCATGTGCCGGCCTTCCTGCCACACATGGAGATCAATCCGTCGGACTCGGAGCCCTTTCGCTGGGTCGTCGTGAGGAGCACTTCGACGCCCATCGTCGTTAATCTTCCGGACGATGCGTGGTCAGTGGGAGCAAGCGTGCACGACAACAGCGACACACGTTTTCAGCTTACGCGACGCGCGGTGCTGGAGACTGGAACCGCAGCAGTCGCTCTTTTGTCGGGCGGCTTCTCCCACGCCGCGCTCGGTGCCGCCTTGCCGGATGCCGAGGCGGCGCGGGCCGCCGCGCCTGTCGAACTTCAAGTCAACGGTCAACCCTACGCTCTGAAGCTTGATCCGCGCACGACCTTGCTTGATGCGTTGCGCGAGCATCTCGCGCTGACAGGATCCAAGAAAGGCTGCGATCATGGTCAATGTGGCGCGTGCACGGTGCTGATAGACGGCCGCCGCATCAACTCTTGCCTGACGCTCGCCGTCATGCATGACGGACAGGCCATCACGACGATCGAAGGCCTTGCGGACAACGGGACACTGCATCCCTTGCAGGCCGCGTTCATAACGCACGACGGCTTTCAGTGCGGGTATTGCACCTCGGGACAGATCTGTTCGGCGACCGGCATGCTCAACGAGAGCCGCGCCGGCATGCCGAGCTATGTGACGGAGAATTTGGCGGACGCCCAGCCGGAGCTGACCGACGCCGAGATCCGCGAACGCATGAGCGGCAATATCTGTCGCTGTGCGGCCTATCCGAACATCGTGGCGGCAATCAAACAGACTGCTGGATTACCGACATGAAATCTTTCACTTACGAGCGCGCCGACTCGGTATCTCGCGCCGCCGCGGCCTTGGCGCAGCCCGGCGCCAAAGTCATCGCCGGCGGAACCAATCTGCTCGATTTGATGAAGCTGCAGGTCGAGTCCCCGAGCCAACTCGTCGATATCAGCCGTCTTCCGCTCGACAAGATCGAGGAGACGCCGGCGGGCGGCCTGAGAATCGGCGCGACAGTGCGAAACAGCGACCTTGCGGCCGATCCTCGCGTGCGCCGGCACTACGGGCTCTTGAGTCGAGCTTTGCTGGCAGGCGCGAGCGCACAGTTGCGCAACAAGGCCACCACCGGTGGCAATCTGCTGCAGCGGACGCGTTGCTACTACTTCTACGATGTCACCAAGCCATGCAACAAACGTGAGCCTGGCTCGGGCTGTGCGGCGCTCGGCGGACTGAACCGGATCCACGCCATACTCGGCGCCAGCGACCAGTGCATAGCCACGCATCCGTCCGACATGGCGGTCGCTATGCGCGCGCTCGATGCCGGTGTGGAGGCGGTCAATGCCGCGGGCGAGACCCGGGCCATTCCGATCGCCGACTTCCATCGCCTTCCAGGCAATACGCCGCAGATCGAGACGACGCTAAGGGCAGGGGAGATCATCACGGCCGTCACGCTCCCGCCGCCGCCTCCCGGAGTGCAGATCTACCGCAAGGTCCGCGATCGGGCGTCTTATGCCTTCGCTCTGGTTTCTGTTGCGGCGGTCGTGGAGGCCTCGCGCGGCGTTATCCGCTCTGCGCGTCTGGCTTTCGGCGGGTTGGCGCACAAGCCCTGGCGGGTGCCGCAGGCGGAGGAGGGGCTGGTCGGCAGGTCGGCAAATGCCGAGACTTTTGATGCCGCCGCGACCGCCGTCCTCGACGGAGCCCGCGGCTACGGCAGCAATGACTTCAAGATTCCGCTCACGCGAAGAACCCTGCACGCCGTGTTGGCGGTGGCGACCCGGACCTGAAGGAATCCCACAATGGAGATGAACACACCCATCGGGTCAAATGCACTCGATGACAACGCACAAGGCGTCGTCGGCAAGCCACTCGATCGCGTGGACGGACGGCTGAAGGTCACGGGCGGCGCGCGCTATGCGTATGAGTTCCAGCAGGGGCCCACGACGACCTACGGCTATGTTGTCGAAGCCTCGATCGGCAAGGGGCGCATCAAGTCTATCGATACGCTCGCCGCGGAGCGGGCTCCGGGCGTGGTTCTGGTGCTCACGCATCGAAACGCGCCCGCGCAAGGCACGGGCAATCACCGTGAGGCCCATCCGGTGCTTACCAGTCCGGACGTGTCGTATTACGGCGAGCCGATCGCTTTTGTAGTCGCGGAAACCTTCGAGCAGGCGAGGGCAGCCGCGTACCTGGTACGCGTGGACTACGATCGGCTACCCGGAAAATACGCGCTGCGCGATAACCTCGATCAGGCGCGCACTCCGCGGGTTGATGCCGACGCTGTTCAACCCGATACCGCGGTGGGTGATTTTGCGGCCGCCTTTGCGGCCGCCCCGGTGCAACTCGACGTGACTTACACCACCCCGCTGCAGAGTCACCTCATGATGGAGCCGCATGCGACGCTGGCCATGTGGGATGGCGACAAGCTCACCCTCCATACCGCGAACCAGATGCTGAACCAGGGGCAGGCGGTGGTCGCCCGGACGCTGAAGGTCCCGCCAGAGAATGTGCGGCTCGTCAGCCCCTTTATCGGCGGCGGTTTCGGCGCCAAGCTATGGGTGAACGCCGACGCCATCCTGGCGGCGATCGCAGCGCGCCAACTCAAGCGCCCGGTGAAAACCGCGCTGACAAGGCAGCAGGTATTTCATGTCACGACGCACCGGTCGGACACCATCCAACGCATTCGCCTGGGGACGGATCCGGATGGCCGAATCCTTGCAATCGGCCACGACGTTTTCTCGGGCAACCTGCCGAGCGAGCAGACCTTTGAGGGTGCCGCTATTCAAACGCGGACGCTCTATGCCGGCGCCAATCGGCTGACGCGGCATCGTCTGGCGCCTCTGGATATTCCGGTCGCCTCGTCCATGCGCGCTCCCGGCGAGGCGGTGGGCATGTTGGCTTTGGAGTGTGCGATGGACGAGCTCGCCGAGAAGCTTGACCTTGACCCGATCGAGCTGCGCGCACGCAACGAGCCGACGGTAGATCCCGAGAAGCACATTCCGTATTCCAGCCGCCACTTGATCGCCTGCCTCCAGGAAGGCGCGCGGCGCTTTGGCTGGGACAGACGGAATCCAAAGCCAAGCCAGGTCCGGGACGGACGCTGGCTTGTCGGAATGGGGATGGCCGCGGCTACACGCGGAAATCCGCTTCTGCTTTCGAAAGCCAATGTGCGGTTGGGACCGGACGGTTTCGCTACGGTGCGCATGGCGATGACTGATATCGGTACCGGCACCTATACGATCCTCAGCCAGATAGCCGCCGAAATGCTTGGCTTGCCGCCGGATCGCATTCGCATGGAGCTGGGCGACACAAGCTTTCCGCTGGCGGCGGGCTCGGGCGGTTCCTGGGGCGCGGCCAGTTCAGGCTCGGCACTCTTCGATGCCTGCAATAACTTGCGCGGAAAATTGGCGCGGATTGCCGGAATGGATCCGAGCAGAGTCCGCTTCGCGGACGGACGCATCGAAGCTGCGGGCCAATCCAAGGCGCTGACCGACCTCGTCGGCACCGGAATAGAGGCTGACGGGGAGATCGTGCCCGGTAAAACGCTGAAGGACTTCTCGCAACAATCCTACGGGGCGCATTTCGCGGAAGTCGGCGTCGATGTAGACACCGGCGAAGTTCGGCTAAGGCGCATGCTGGGCGTCTTCACCGCCGGCCGGATCTTGAATGAGAAGACCGCCCGATCTCAAGCAATCGGCGGCATGATCTTCGGATTGGGAGCGGCGTTTGAGGAAGGAATGACGCTCGACTCGCGCTTTGGTTCCTTCGTCAATCACGATCTTGCCGAATATCTCGTGCCGGTGCATGCCGATGTGCCCGATGTGGATGCGATCTTTCTCCCCGAGCTTGACACCAAATCCAATCCGCTGAAATCCAAGGGCATCGGCGAGCTGGGCATCTGCGGAGCTGGTGCCTCGCTTGCCAATGCGATCTACAACGCGTGCGGCGCGCGGATCCGGGATTATCCCATCACCTTGGACAAAGTGCTTTCTTCCTTGCCGCTGCAAACGTGACGCAACGATTGCGCCGGCCGTTGCTACGGTGGCAATCCGGTCCATGGCGATCGAGAGAAGATAACGCGCGCGCCGCCGATGAGGCGGAGCCAGCTCTTATTCGCAGTCACACGCAATAGTCCGTTTCGCGATTGCCGGTGAGATCACCGGCGTATAACCGACCCGTACCATCGCAATAGATGTGTTCGCCCCGAAGCGAGAGAGCGCGCGCCGAGGTTGGGCGGCTTAGGCGCCCTGCTCAGGTGCCTTGTAGACCACGACCGGTGGCTTCTCCCCGAGCTTGTCGGGAAGCTTTGGCTGCGGCAGCGCATAGAACTTCGGCTCCTCGCGGTCCAAGCTGAACTCGGAGGGCAGCCCCATGCCGACGCCGCTGCCATGCTGGGACTCGTTCTCGGCGATCGCGGCCTGCAGCGCCTTCGCGACCTTCGCGTCCCAGGGAAGCTTGTAGTAGCGCGGCTCGTCCGCGCCGGACAGCTGCACCCAGAGATAAATGCCGTCGTTCTCCTTCAAATAGGAGCCGATGACCTTGGCGTCCTTCATCCTGCCATGGAACAGCTCGAGCCGCATTGATTTCGGTCGTCCCAACATATCGGAATAGCCGAAGAACAGCGTACCGAGGATGACTGCGAAAAAACCGGCGATCACGACACGGCGGCCGCGGCTCGCCGCCGGCACCGCCACATAGGCGAAAACGCCGAGCAGCAGGGCGAGGAAAAGAAAAGCGATGACGAAGCTGGTCATGAGCTGCCTGCCGGCCGGAGGCTCTTGTGGATACGGTTCATGCTGTCGGGGATGAAGTCGCCCTGCTCATCCAGGCGGAAACGGAACACAGTCGTTTCCTGTCCCTCGAAGGTGAGCTCGACATTCGACTGCAGCACCTGCTGTACTCGCCCCTGCTGATCTTGCTGCGACACCTTGATCTGGGCGCCGACGGGGTATTTTTTGTCGCGTGAGCGATACAGCATGGCGTTCACCACATACTCCCCCGCCCAATGACCGCGGCCATAGGAGACCTCGTAATTCATCGAGTTGGGGTCGCCGCCTTTGCCGAGGTCGTCGCGTACCAGGTTGAAGATCATGCCGGACTTGTTCGAATAGCCCACCGGCACGTCACCCGGTGCCTGGACCCATAGATCGACATCGGCATCGATCGCCTTGTCCCAGAACATCTCGACGATGACGTTGCCTGGGGGCGCCTGTCCCTTGCTCTGCTCCTGGTCCTGCTTGGCGACATGAGCGAGCGCGACGGCGCCGATCACCAGATAGGCAAATACCAAAAGGAACAGCATGTCGCGGAAGGAGACATTCATTCCCCGCCACATGGCACTACACCTCCTGGCGGGCCAGCAGATGGGCATTGGTACCGAGCCAGAGATAGCCGATGCAGGCGAGCAAATTGGTATAGAGCGCGATGCCGGCGCCGACATAGATCGCAGTGATGATCGCCTTGAAGCTCTCGAAGCTCTGTGCCTTGTCGACTGAGAGATCTGACACGGTCATGATGAGACCGAGCACGGTGCCGACCATGCCGAGATAGACCAGCGAATTGCCGGTCCAGCGCACGGTCTGCCAGTCCTTGAACGCAACTGCGACAAGCCCGGCCAGGAACAGAGCTGTGATGAGATAGCACATGCCCGACTCGTCGGCACGATACGGCTTCAGCAATAGACCCTCGGCCCAAGCCGCGGCCAACAGCGCCACCCCGACCAAGTTGATAATGGCAAACCGGGCCAGGAAGGGCACTTGCGCGACGCGCGCTGACAAACTCTCCTGCCGCGAGTCGGGATGTAGAGCGAGATCGCCGGCGTCGGCTGGACTTCGCGGCTTCAGCAGCAGCACGTCTGAACAGTTATCGTGGCGCTCGAGGCCCGGCGCCGACGGGTTAAGCTTCAACGACTTCATGATGCCCTCGCATGATACTGAAGTGCCGGGAACTCGATTTTGCAATTGCCGAGGTAGCAGTTG
This sequence comes from Hyphomicrobiales bacterium, assembly GCA_039649225.1. GTDB lineage: Bacteria > Pseudomonadota > Alphaproteobacteria > Rhizobiales > Xanthobacteraceae > PALSA-894. The sequence goes on from JBBWZU010000752.1 coordinate 13,740, forward strand.
TGATCGCAGTAGGAGAGTCCTGTTGCGAGTTCTCGCAGGTAACTCTCTCCGATCGCCTCACAGCACAGGGCGCAGAAGGATTGTGGCCTCGGCGTCCTGCCATTCACCAAGATGAATTTCATGTCCGACCTCCCACCGAGAAGCCGGGCAAACGGCACCTTGCACTCAGGAACGGCTGAGCGCGCCCGAAGTTCTCCGCAGTGGAGTCGGTCGAAGCCAGCCGGACCATCGTATCCTCGCAGGCGGAGGGATCGCGAGCGATGATCGAGATCGCAAAGTTGTTCGGCATTTCCACCTCCAACATCGTAGTCGAGGCTAGTGCAGTGCAAACACCGGAGCAATCACGCGTAGGTAGGTGCGAGTCATGCTTTGGTTTAAGTCACCGGCAATTTCCAAGGCAAATGCACGTCTGCCGTGAGCAATCCGGGACAAGCATCAAGCCTTTCTGGGAGACGTCCTTTCGCGTATTCCTTCAGCAGCGCCTTAGCGGCGGGTGGCGCGTTCAAGCCGGACCGCCTCGCCACCTTGTGGAGGCAGGAAAGTGCCGAAATCCATTCTTTCGTGGACCAGACCGTCTCCGATGTTGAGTTATGGGATTGCACTTCTGTCGGTCGCGACGGCGGTCATTGCCGCGCTCCTGCTGGACACTTTTCTGCAATCCTCGCCTTTCGTATCACTGTTTCTTTGCGCGATCATGTTCGCTGGATGGTTTGGCGGCTTCGGCCCGGGGTTGCTTGCGACCGCGCTCTCTGTTTTGGCGTTTGATTACTACCTCCTGCCTCCGGTCAATTCGTTCGTCGTGCTGTCCAGGGAAATGCCGCGCGTTGTTCTGTTTGCGATCGCGGCGCTTTTTGTAGTCGCGCTCAGCGCGACGCAGAGAAGAACGGCCGAATCGCTTCGGCGCGCGCGCGATGATCTGGCGAACAAGGTTCAGGAGCTCGAACGGCTCAACGAAACGCTGCACATCGAGAGTGCCGAGCGAAAGCTCGCGGAAGAAAAAATTCGCAAGGCTGAACGCGAGCATCGGCTCACCTTGGATTCGATTCCGACTTTGGCCTGGCGAACCCGAACCGATGGTTTTGCGGAGTATCTCAATAAGCGCTGGCTCGATTATACCGGCCTCTCTTTGGAGCAGGCGCTGGGCTGGGAATGGCAAGTCGCGATTCATCCCGAAGACCTCGCGGGATTGGTCAAGAGCTGGCGTGAAATGCTGACGTCCGAGAAAGCCGTCGAAGTCGAAGCACGCATGCGGCGTTTCGATGGAGCCTATCGCTGGTTTCTGTTTCGCCCGGAGCCGCTGCGCGATGAATCCGGAAATGTCGTCAGATGGTATGGGACGAACACCGACATCGAAGATCTAAAGCGCGCTGAAGGCGCCTTGCGGCGGAGCGAAACCTATCTGGAAGAGGCACAACGGCTCAGTCAAACGGGGAGCTTTGGCTGGAAAACCGCGAGCGGTGACGTCGTCTGGTCGAAAGAGACCTATCTGATCATGGGCGTCAGCCAAACGGTCCAACCAACGATCGACATCATCGTCGAACGCACTCATCCGGATGACCGCGCCCGTGTGCAGCAGGAGTTTGATCGCGCGGCGCACGGCGGGCACGAGTACGACTATGAACATCGCCTTCTCATGCCGAATGGTGACATAAAGCACCTTCACGTTCGAGCCCATCGCGTTAGCTACGCGTCCGGCGAGCAGGAAATTGTCGGTGCGCTGGTGGACGTTACCGCGGCCAGAAAAGCACAAGAGGCCTTGCACGCCGCGCAGGCGGAACTCGCCCATGCCAGTCGCGTGGCAACTCTCGGTGAGCTGACCGCGTCGATTGCGCACGAAGTGAATCAGCCGCTCGCCGCCGTCATCAGCAACGCCGCGGCCTGCCTGCGCTGGCTCGACCGTGGCGCTCCTGACTTGGAGGAAGCGCGTCGTTCCGTGGAGTGGATCATCAAGGACGGCAACCGGGCGAGCGAGGTGATCCAGCGCGTCCGCGCGCTCCTGAACAAGGTCGACACTCAAAAGGTCCTGCTCGACATCAATGGGGTGGTCAACGAGGTCGTTGTTTTGGTGCAGCGCGAACTGCTTAGCCACAGGGTATCGCTACGGATGGAGCTCGAGCCCGCTTTGCCTTGGGTCCTCGCCGATCGGGTCCAGTTGCAGCAGGTGGTCATCAATCTGGTGATGAACAGTATCGAAGCGATGCAGCCGGTCGCGGACGGGCCGCGCGAACTGTTGATCAGATCGCACCGGGACGAGGCACAGCAGGTGCTGGTGGCGGTGAAGGACTCCGGTGTCGGGGTTTCCAGCGAGAACGCGGACCGTCTGTTCGATGCGTTCTTCACCACCAAATCCAGCGGCATGGGCATGGGCCTGTCGATCTGCCGTTCGATTATCGAAGCTCACGGCGGACGACTGTCAGCCGTCGACGATGATGGTCCCGGCGCGACTTTTCAATTCGTTTTGCCCGCGCACCGACAAGCTGCGTCGCAAAACATGAACCGCGGTGCCGGCAACGCCGGCTAGGCGAGCGCGCGCGATGCAGCCCTCTTCAATGTCTCGGCGCTGCGCCGCAGCGCCGACCGTTCGTCCTCGGACATCTCTGGCTCGAGAATCTGAACCACACCGCCGCGCCCGAGGATGCTGGGCAACGAAATGGTAGCGCCGTATTTCTGATTGAAGCAGCCGACGGGAATCACCGCCCGCTCGTCGCGCAGCACGATTTCGGCCATGCGTGCCGACACCATGCCGATGCCGAATTGGCTCGCATTGTTGCCTTCGATAATCGAAATGTTGGCAAAGCGGACTTCCTGCTGGATGCTCTGACGGAATTCTTCGACGGGAACATGTCGCTGCGCCAACGCGTCGAGCAGCGGAACGCCCGCGACCCGCGCCGAGGACCAAAGATAGACCTGGGATGTGCCGTGCTCGCCGAGCACTTGCGCTTCAACCGAAGAGGGGCTGACTTCCAGCCGCTCGGCGACATGCACGCGCAAGCGCAGGCTGTCGAGGAACGTGCCGGTGCTCAGCACACGATCGTGGTGCGCCAGCGCTCGCGCCAGATCCGCGAGCGGGTCCGGTGGATCCGTGACAACGAGCAAGACCGCATCGGGTGCCGCCTGGACGATGCGAGGTATGACGTCCTTATATATTGCCGCATTGGTATCCAGGAGCTTGAGCCGGCCCGAGGGATCGTTGCGATCGGTGGCGCCGCCGGTCTTTTCGTTGACGCCGACTGTGATCATGATCAGCGAGGCGCCGGCGAGGTCTTGATAGTCCCCGTCATCGATATTGGAGAGCGGCGACAGCGGCGCGCCGTAGCGAATATCGGTCGCGACTGCCTTCGCGCGGCTGCGTGTCCGATCGACCAGAACGATATTGCGGGCGCAACCGCGCATGACGAGTGCGAGCGTACACGCCGATCCGACCGCGCCGGCGCCAACTATTCCGACTTTCATAGACGGCTCCGATTCGCCGGAGAGATTTCCCGAAACGCAAGGCCCGGTCGCCGCGCGCGAGCTTTTCGCCAAGAGCACTGACCGTGGGCAGAGCGCCTGAGTACTCCATAGGCGGTAACCGAGCATACAACGGGGGCGGTGGCTTCAATTGGCCAGGACTGCCGCGATTGTCGACGGTTTGCGGAAATCCCGGGTCACCACGGGTTCGAATTTCTCGCGATGTTTCAATCGGGTAGGGCTGACGGCTCCTTGACGGCGACACGCGCCCGGAGACCTGTCATTCGCGCAGTGATGCCTGCGCGGCAGACGCCATTGTCGCCTCGCGCTATTGCATGACATGGCTACCGATCGATAGTCTGCCGCGAATTTCGTCAGCAGATCCCATGGTGGATGATGAAAGAGCCGTCAAAATCGGAGCCGATCGTATTCGTCGTTGACGACGACCCCTCCGTGCGCGTGGCATTGACTAATCTCTTTCGATCCATGGACCTTGGTGTCGAGGTGTTTGGCTCGCCGTCTGAATTGCTACAGGCCAAGCTGCCGGATGTTGTCAGCTGTCTGGTCCTTGACATCAGATTGCCGGGGGTGAGCGGTCTCGACTTTCAGACACGCTTGGCTGAGGCGGGTATTCACATTCCGATCGTCTTTATGACGGGGCATGGCGATATCCCGATGTCGGTTCGGGCGATGAAAGCCGGAGCCGTCGACTTCCTGACCAAGCCATTCCGCGATCAAGACATGTTGGATGCCGTGACCAGGGCGATCGAACGGGACCGGAATAGGCGCGACAATGAAAAGGCTGTTTTGGACCTGCGATTCCTGTTCGAATCCTTGACCCCGCGCGAGCGGGAAGTGATCGCCCTGGTCACCGCCGGCCTGATGAACAAGCAGATTGCCGCCGAATTGGGTGTGAGCGAAATCACCGTGAAGATCCATCGGGGACATGTGATGAGAAAAATGAACGCGAGGTCGCTGGCCGATCTGGTGAGAATGGCCGAAACGCTGGGGGTACGTCGCGAGCGGCCGTAGCGACTTAAACCTATGTATGATACTCGAATCCAGCTTCGTGGCGCACTGTGCAGCATGGCGACGCCACGACGGGGGATCCGTTGTTCGTGAAGTCGAGGCTACTTTGCCCAAACCTCCTGTGATTTCGATTGTCGACGATGATGCATCCGTTCGTGTCGCGACGAATAATCTCGTGAGGTCGCATGGATACCGCGTGCATACATTTGCCTCGGCCGAGGACTTCCTACAGTCGGTTCATTTGAATGACACCGCGTGCGTGATCGCGGATGTCCAGATGCCCGCTATGAGCGGTGTGGAGTTGCTAACGCTTCTGCGCGCCCAAGGGCACGGCATGCCGTTTATTTTCATTACGGCCTTCCCCGAAGAGAGTGTCCGCGCGCGCGCGCTGAAAGCCGGGGCGATCTGTTTCCTGGCCAAGCCGTTCGATGGACCAACCTTGATCAGCTGTCTCAACACGGCTTTGGCAGGGCAAGACGGCGAGACTGGCGAGTGATTCGAGCGTCTAGCCGATGATTTGGTCGGACTTGCCGTTGGCCTCAGCGGGACAAGCTCCTTCACCGCCGCATTTCACAAGACGACCGATTTCACCCGACGGAGTATCGCCGCAGCTTCGCATGAATTCATCACAGGGGGGCGCAAATTGCAGGAGGGAGGCAGCGGGAAGGGAAATCCAGGACATCGATCCTCGAACTAAGGTCGACAATCTGTCTAGGAGGACGCCGCTCATTCCGCCGGAGCTATGGATGGGAGCTTCGTGTGACCGGAATTGCGGTCTTTCGCGAGCTCGCCTTCGAGCCACAGGTCGTGATGTTCTCTGGCCCAGTTAAGATCGACCTCACCGGTTCCCATGGCTTCGAACGCACCCTCCATCCCAAGTGTGCCGATATAGATGTGGCCGAGGATCATCGCGATGAACAATAGCGCGATGATGCCGTGCACGGCCTGCGCGATCTGCATTCCGAAAATGTTCGTCACGTAGAACGGGAAGATCAGCAGATAGCCGGAACCCGCGACCAGGATGCCGGAGCCGAGGGCGCCCCAGAACACCAGCTTCTCGCCCGCGTTAAAGCGCCGCGCAGGCGCGTGCTTCGACTTGATGAAGCCGCCGCCCTTCCGGAACCACGCGACATCGACCCAGTCGGGGATGTTGTCCTTCATCCACATCGTGATGATGACCGCGAGGCCGATCACGAAGGAGAAGCTCGCGTAGTTGTGCATGTACTTCGCGATTTGCGACCACGCGCTGAACGCATCCGGTCCGATCAACGGCCGCAAGACCAGTTTTCCGAATGTGACGTTAAGGCCGGTGAT
>JBBWZU010000451.1:0-10851 GCA_039649225.1 Hyphomicrobiales bacterium
TCGGGAAGCCACTTTGGATGCAACCGGTATTTGCCGTAGTCGTTGAGCGTGTAGACGATGTGGGTGACGCAATAGGCGATGTCGATGAAGTTCTTGTTGCTGCCGTCATCGGCGCCGCGATAAGGCCGCAACGTCGGGATCAGCGCCGCCACATCGGCAAAGTCCGCGCCAAGCCGCACGCCGAAGTGCTCGCCGCTCCAGGTGGTGATCAGCGCATCGAGCAATAGCTCGTAAGGCGTCAGCAGTGTCGGCCGGCGACAATTGTGGCAGGCTCTATCGGAAATATCACGCGGGATGCGGCCCTCGGCGGGATCGAACTTGAGAAATTCCACCGGGCCAAATTTCGCCGCGGCCCGTTCCAGCAGCGGTCTCATCGTCGGGCCTTCGATGCCGAGCGCGTCAGCCGCCTGGCAACCAAACACCAGGTCGGCGATGTCGTCCGCAGTAGCGTATTGCGGGACGGTATCGTTTTGGCGCCGCCACAGCCGCGCGCGTTCGCGCCCCATCCGCATGGCATTTGCTTTCAGCCACGGGTCCGTCGCGGTGTCGGCGAGTGAGAAGAAGCACCAGAGAAAGTCCGGGCCGTAGTCGGCAAAGTGCCTCGGAACTTTTGTGATCGCATAGATGTAGTGCAGACCGCGCTCGATCGCGCGCTGACGCTGCTCTGCCGTGTACCGCGCGCCGGGCCAGAGCGGTTGCGATCCGGCGAGTGCCGGAGCCGGCGCCAAGGCCGCCGACAACCCGGACAAAACAAAACGGCGGCGCGACAGTTTCATGCGGCGCGGACGGTATCGCCCTGAACGCCGGCGGCCAATCCCGCCGACGACGGATCAATGTTTCGTTGATCTGCGCTGTGCGTCGCCGCCCGGCGCGCGCTCGATCACCTTGGCCCACATCTCGACGCTTTCGATGACGTCGCGCATCTGCGCGAGGAAAGCCTCCTCGCTGTAATAGCGCCGCCAGCGTTCGCTGCGATAAAGATCGACGAAATGACGCCGCCGCCGCTCGGCAAGCGCATGCCATTTGCGCGCCATCTCAACGGAAGTCCGGATTGGAAGTTCTTGTGCCATGCGTCCCTGCCTCGCGCGCGCAGACAACCGTGCGCCGGGCGGAAGACCGCTCGGCGGGCACTCGTGCGCACGCACACTAGACTCAACTGATACGAGCCCGTTGACGCAGAACAAAACTGACAAAAGACAAAACAAGACTCTGTCGCATCTTCACGCCGAAGCGGATGCGTCCGCAACAAGAGATCGCTCGCAATGGTGTCAGATTGTGGACAAGCCAGGACCAATTCGCCAGACCGTTGCCAAAACGCATCGGTGGGAACCTACCGCGACACCACCGCGCAAAGATTTTAGAGCTTGACGCGAAAGTGATGTGCAATCTCACCGACAATGCCGCGTCGAAACAGCAGCACGCAGGCAACGAAGATCACGCCCTGGATCACCGTGACCCACTGGTCGAGGGCGTTGAGAAAGTTTTGCATCGCAATGATCACGAAGGCGCCCGCAACGGGTCCGAATATCGTGCCGAGACCTCCGACCAGCGTCATCAGCACCACCTCGCCCGACATGGTCCAGTGCACGTCGGTCAGCGAGGCGATCTGGAACACGAGCGCCTTGGTTCCGCCGGCGACGCCGGTAAGCGTCGCAGACAGGATGAACGCCACGAGCTTATAACGGTCGGTTTTGTAGCCGAGCGAGATCGCGCGCGGCTCGTTCTCGCGGATCGCTTTGAGGACCTCGCCGAACGGCGAGTTGATCACGCGATGGATGAACAGGAAGCCGGCGAGGAAGATGACGAGGACAAGAGCGTACATCGTCAGCTGGTCGGCGAGATCGAACAGGCCGAGCAGCTTGCCGCGCGGCACGGACTGGATGCCGTCCTCGCCGCCGGTGAATTTCGCCTGCAGGGCGAAGAAGAACATCATCTGCGCCAGCGCCAGCGTGACCATCGCGAAATAGATGCCTTGGCGGCGGATCGCGAGCATACCTGAAATGACGCCGAGTACGGCGCCGGTCGCCGCGCCGGTCAGGATCGCCAGCTCCGGGGGGAAACCCCAGGCCTTGGCGGAGTAAGCCGACAGATAGCTCGCCCAACCGAAGAACAGCGCATGGCCAAACGAGAGCAGCCCGACATAGCCGATCAGCAGGTTGAACGCGCAGGCGAACAACGCGAAACACAGCGCCTGCATCAGGATCAGCGGATAGATGACGAACGGGGCGATCACCAGCACCGCAACCAGGATCAGGAACGCGAAAGTTTCGCTCCGGCTCTGCGGCCGCGCCGCCGGGATGGTGAGAGGATCGACGCGCTCCATCACGCCGTCCTTCCAAACAGGCCCGCCGGCCGGATCAACAGCACGATCGCCATGATGACGAAGATGACGGTATTGGAGGCCTCGGGAAAGAACACCTTGGTCAGGCCCTCGATGACGCCGAGCCCGAAGCCGGTGATGATGGCACCCATGATCGAGCCCATGCCGCCGATCACCACGACGGCGAACACCACGATGATCAGGTCCGAGCCCATTTGCGGTGAGACGTTATAGATCGGCGCCGCCATCACGCCGGCCAGCGCCGCGAGCGCGACGCCAAAGCCGTAAGTCAGCGTGATCATGCGCGGCACGTTGATGCCGAAGGCGCGCACCAGCGTCGGATTTTCCGTGGCGGCGCGCAAATAGGCACCAAGCCGCGTACGCTCGATCACGAACCACGTGGACAGGCAGACCGCCAGCGACATGACGATGACCCAAGCGCGATAGTTCGGCAGGAACATGAAGCCGAGGTTCTGTCCGCCGCGCAGCGAGTCGGGCATCGCATATGGCAGGCCGGCCGAGCCGTAATTGTTGCGCGCGACGCCTTCGATGATCAGCGCGAGCCCGAAAGTCAGCAGCAGCCCGTAGAGATGATCGAGCTTGTAGAGCCATTGTAGCATCGTGCGCTCGATGATGACGCCGACGATGCCGACCAGAACCGGCGCGATGATCAGTGACGGCCAATAGCCGAGCCCGGAATATTGCAGGACCAGATAGGCGCCGAACGCGCCCATCATGTACTGCGCGCCGTGCGCGAAATTGATGATGTTGAGCATGCCGAAGATGACGGCAAGGCCGAGGCTGAGCAGCGCGTAGAACGAGCCATTGATCAGCCCGAGCAGCAACTGCCCGAACAGCGCCTGGGATGGAATGCCGAAGATTTCGAACATGATCGATTTCTCTTAATCCCTCCCCCGCAGGGGGAGGGTGGATCCTCGCGTAGCGAGGAGCCGGGTGGGGTCTTGTCGAATTCCCCACCCGACCGCTCGCTAGCGCTCGCGGCCACCCTCCCGGCTTCGCGGGGAAGGATTTAAGAAGTTACCCGCTGACCAGCGCGCAGCCGCCGTCCTTGAGCGGACGGAACGCTTCGGCTGCCGGGATGGTGGCGCGGACGTTGTAGAAGTCGCCGGGGTGCTTGGAGTCGGCCGGCTTCTTCACTTCATAAAGATACGCGTCATGGATCTTGCGGCCGTCGGCGCGGATCGTGCCCTTGCCGAACAGCGGATCGTCGGTCGGCAGTTCCTTCATCTTGGCCACCACCGCCTTGCCGTCGGCCGCGCTCTTCAGCGCCGCCACGGCCTTGAGGTAATGCGTCACGCCCGCGTAGACGCCGGCCTGCACCATGGTCGGGAATTTGCCCGAGCCGCCACGCTCGGCCGCCCAGCGCTTGGTCCAGGCGCGATTGGTATCGTTCTGGTCCCAATACCAGGTTTCGGTCAGGGTCAGCCCTTGAGCGGTCGCAAGGCCGAGCGCGTTGACGTCGCTGGCGAAAACCAGCAGTCCGGCGAGGCTTTGGCCGCCCTTGACGATGCCAAATTCCGCCGCCGACTTGATCGAGTTGATGGTGTCGCCGCCCGCATTGGCAAGACCGATGACCTTGGCCTTGGACGTCTGCGCTTGCAGCAGAAACGAAGAGAAATCGCTGCTGTTGAGCGGATGGCGCACCTTGCCGAGCACCTTGCCGCCGTTCGCCTCGACGACTGCCGCGGTGTCGCGCTCCAGCGCATGGCCGAACGCGTAATCGGCCGTGAGGAAGAACCAAGTGTCGCCGCCGGTCTTCACGATCGCCTTGCCGGTGCCGTTCGCCAGCATCCAGGTGTCATAGGTCCAGTGCACAGTGTTGGGCGAGCACTTCGCGCCGGTCAGGTCGGACGAGGCCGCGCCGGAATTGATGAACACCTTGTTCTTGCCGCGCACGATCTCGTTGACGGCGAGCGCGACGCCGGAATTCGGCGTGTCGACGATCAGGTCGACCTTGTCCACGTCGATCCACTGGTTCGCGATGTTGGAGCCGATGTCCGGCTTGTTCTGATGATCGCCACTGACGATCTCGGCCTTGACGTCTTTGTTGGTGGCATTGAAGTCCGCAACCGCGAGCTTGGCGGCGGCAACCGAGCCGGGGCCGCCGATGTCGGCGTAGAGGCTCGACATGTCGGTCAGGACGCCGATCTTGACGGTGGTCTGCGCATAGGCCGATCCCGCGGCCAGTACGACCGCGAGGGCCGTCATTCCCAAAAGGCGTTTCATGCATTCCTCCTTGTTGCCGTCCCTTCGGGACGCTGATTAGACACCGAGATACTCGTGCAGCTTTTCGGTATGGGCATCGAGTTCCGCATTCGCGATCTGCTCGACGACGCGGCCATGCTCCATCACATAGTAGCGGTCCGCGACCGTGGACGCGAAGCGGAAGTTTTGTTCAACAAGCAGGATGGTAAAACCCTGCTCTTTTAATGTGCGGATGGTGCGGCCGATCTGCTGAATAATGACCGGCGCGAGCCCTTCGGTCGGCTCGTCCAGCAGCAGCAGGCGCGCCCCGGTGCGCAGGATGCGCCCGATCGCCAGCATTTGCTGCTCGCCGCCGGACAGCTTGGTTCCTTGGCTGTGCAGCCGCTCCTTGAGATTCGGGAACAGCTCGAAAATCTTCTCGACGCTAAGCCCGCCCGGCTTCACCACGGGGGGAAGATAGAGGTTCTCCTCCACGTCGAGGCTGGCGAAGATACCGCGCTCTTCCGGGCAGAAGGCGATGCCCTGGCGCGCGATCCCGTTCGAGGAAAATCCGATGAGTTCCTCGCCCTCGTGGCGTATCGATCCGGTGCGCTGGCCGACGATTCCCATGATCGATTTGAGCGTCGTGGTCTTGCCGGCGCCGTTGCGGCCGAGCAGTGTCACCACCTCGCCGGCGCGCACGTCGAACGTGACGCCATGCAGGATATGGGACTCGCCGTACCAGGCTTGCAGATTCTCGACCGCGAGCAGCGGTGCGCCGGATGCGTCAGGCATGCCCCACTCCCATATAGGCCTCGCGCACCTCCGGATTGTTCGAGACCGTGTCGTAGTCGCCCTCCGCCAACACCCGTCCGCGCGTGAGCACCGTGATGCGATCCGACAGGTTCGAGACGACGCTGAGATTGTGCTCGACCATCAGCACGGTGCGATTGACGGCGACCGACTTGATCAAGGCGGCGATGCGGTCGATGTCCTCGTGGCCCATGCCGGCGGTCGGCTCATCGAGCAGCAGCATCTCGGGATCGAGCGCGATGGTGGTGGCCAGCTCGAGCGCACGCTTGCGGCCATAGGGCAATTCGACCGCCGTCAGCTCGGCGAATTGCGCCAGCCCGACATCGCCGAGCAGCGCCAGCGCGCGTTCGTCGTAGGCCGAAAGCGCCCGCTTTGAATTCCAGAAATCGAACGAACCGCCGCGTTTGCGTTGCAAGGCGATACGCACATTCTCGCGCAGCGTAAGATGCGGGAATACGGCTGAGATTTGAAACGAGCGCACGAGGCCAAGGCGCGCAATGTCGGTTGGCGGCAGCGAGGTGATGTCGCGGCCGTTGAACGTGATGCAGCCGCGCGTCGGCTGCAGGAACTTGGTCAGGAGATTGAAGCAAGTGGTCTTGCCGGCACCGTTCGGGCCGATCAGCGCATGGATGCTGCCGCGCTTGACCCGCAGGTTCACGCTGTTCACCGCAACGAAGCCGGCGAACTCCTTGGTCATATCCTCCGTTTGGAGGATGTAGTCCCCACTCATCGACGCGACGCTTCCCCACACTCAATCAGGCTAAGTTGCGAGCCGGTTCGCGCAAAGATCGTGCGCCGGCTTTTTTATCATTGGCACGCTACGGCATGCTGACGCTATCTACAGCCATAAACTGGAGGTCACGTCCAGTAGACCTTCGTGGGCTTGGTAAAGGCGCGACGCAAATTCAGCGGGCTGCTGAGAAATCGGGCCGGAAATGTACAGCCCGCCCGGACGGAGACCGTCCGGGCGGGCCGGCCGGACCGACGCGCAGGTGGAATGGGGCAGACGCGCCGACCGAACTCGTAATTGGGTTCTTGTGTATTAGTCGTGCGCGGGAGGTGTCAGGTTCAGTGCGGGACGTCAGTTCGCCGTGGTGGGTGCTGAGCCGGACACATCGCTCGAGGCCGGGGTCGCCTGCATGACGGCACCGAGGGCGTCGACCAGACCGGAGCCGAACTGATCGTCGTGGCCTGCCGGACCAAGATCGCGCGCCGTCGCCATCAGGATGCGGCGGACGGCGGCCGCATCGAGCTTGCGATTGCGATCGAGGATCAGCGCCGCGACACCGCTCACCTGGGCGGCGGCAAACGATGTGCCGGTCGTCATCTGGTAGCCGCCATCCGGCGCTGCCGCCAGGACATCGACACCCGGCGCCGCCACCGCGATGTGGGTGCCGCGATTGGCCATCTTGAACAACCTGTCGTCGATGTCGGTTGCCGTCACGGCGATGACTTCGGGAAATGCCGCCGGATAGAGCGGCTTGGATTGCGGCCCCGCATTGCCGGCCGCCGCGACCAGCACGGCGCCACGCTGGCGCAATTCCCTGAGCATGATGTGCAGTTCTTCATCGGGCGCACCCGTGAAGCTCATATTGATGATGTTGGCGCTCTGCTTGCCGGACCAGTCCAGGCCCTTGAGGATCGCCATGCTGTCGCCGCCCCAGGCCTTCGGCGCGAAGGCATGAACGGCAAGGATCTTCACGGCCGGCGCCGCGCCGGTGAGCTTGCCGTGGGACGCGATGACGCCGGCAATTCCGGTGCCGTGCGCGTGCGCCTTGTCCGGCGTGCCGGTTGCATCGAAGGCGGCGGTGATCACGCCCTGAAGGTCGGGGTGCGCGGCATCGATCATGGTGTCGATCACGGCGACGAGCACGCTGCCGCCGGTCGTGATCGCATGCGCCTCCGGCAGGTGCATCTTGGCGAGCGAATACTGCGCCGGCTCGGCCGCGGGCGATGCCGCGCCACTTTGTTGCAAGGAATAAAGATAATTCGGCTGCGCGCCGAGAATGCGGGCGTCGGCCTGGAGCGAGCGGATCACGGTCGCGACCGGGCGGCCGTCATTGATCCGGACGCGCGCGAGACTGCGCCGCGTCATTGCAAAGCTCTGCAGATCGAGCCGCGTCAGGCGATGCCGACGCGCGATCGCGTCGAGCGCCGGCGCGGATGTGCCCGCCGCGATGTTGAGCAGCAATTCATTCTGCACGAAGCGCTGTTCGCCAGGCGGCGGCGGATTGAATCCGTTGCGGCCGGCGATCTGGTTTTGCTTCTGCTTGGCCTGCGGCTTCTGCTTTCTCTCGGAGCGCCTGATCCGGCGGCGCACGGGGGCATCGTCGTCATCCTCATAAACGACAACCGGACCTCTGCCGCCTGGGCCATAGCCTCCCGGCGGGATCATGACTACGCCGGGGCCGCCCGGGAAACGAGGACCGCCACCGCCGCCGGGGGAGCGCGGCAAATCAGCGATCGGTCCGCGCGGGCTGATGACCGGCCTATTGATTGCACCGCCGCCCATTGGACGGCCGATGGTGATGCCACGAGGCTGGGCATAGCTGTCCGCGGCCGACGACAGCGTGATCGCACAGGCCGCGATGGCGACGGACAGCTTGCGCATGCGCCGTTTTGGCTTGCCTTGCGGAAGCGGGTTTCGAACGGCGCTTGCATCGGACATGGGCTTGCCTCCAACCGGGAGCGAACGGGCCGTGCTCCGCGCAGCACAATGCCGGCCCACAAGGCCGGCGGACGCCAAATCTTTCTGGCGCTAGGTCTTTTTGGCGCTAGGTCTCGCTGGCGCTAGATTTTTCTGGCGCCAGATCTTGCCGGCGCCAGATCTTGCCGCCAGTCTTGCGCGACTTATTCGGTCGGCTTCGGCCCGATCAGGCGGACGGACTTCTCGTCCTGAAGCTGCTTCACGAGCCGGGCAAGCTCTTCCTTCGGCATCCCGGTCATGGACAGGCGCACCGTGTAGGTGTTGCCACCCTTCGGGCCCTCCACGACGTCGATCTTGTAGGTCTCGAGCAGCTTGTTCACGTCGCCGATGCTCGCCTGCGGGGCGAAGATCATGACCGCATAGGTCCCGTTGTCCGGAACCGGCTTCGTCACGTCGTGATACGAGGCGGTATCGAACAGCGCGCCGCCTTGACGCTCGCTCACGAACATCCCGGCGAGCAGGCCGGCCTGCAGCACGACCGCAAGGGCCGCAGCCGTCGCCGACCATGCCAGGGTCCGCGGCGAGAAGGACGAGAGCGTCTCGCTCAGCCAGGCGCCGAGGTTGAAAGACGTACGGGCGCGGCGGGCGCTCGAGGCGTCGGCCTCGATGTCGGCCATCAGCTTCTGCATCGCGCGAGCCGACGGAGCACCGAGCGTTTCGTTGGCAACAATGGTCTCGGCCAGATCCTCGCGGATCGTCGCGTATTGGGCGGCCAGATCCGCGTCAGCGGCGAGCGCCTGCTCGACCTTCTGCGCTTCACGGCGGGTGAGCGTGCCGGCTGCATGCCACGGCAGAAGAGCTTCGATCTCTTCGCGCTCGGAAACTTTGTTCTTGATCGTCGTCATGGCCAACCTCTTTCCACACCCGCTGCCTTGAGCAGTTCCCCTAACCGCTTGCGCGCATAGAACATGCGCGTCTTTACGGTATTCTCGGGAACTCCAACGATCTTCGCCACTTCCTCGACTGACTTCTCGTGGTAGTAGACTAAATCGATGATCTCCCGATGTTCCGCGGAGAGCTTTGTCATGCACTGTCGCAGAACCGCGCCGGTATCCTTCTTCTGCATCGCGACTTCCGGATCGTCGCCTTGATCCTCGATCGCAGCTGCGGTCTCGTCGTCCAGTTCCTCATCCGGTCGCCGTCGCAAAGCCGAGAGTGCTTTGTATCGGGCTATCGCCAAGAGCCATGTTGAAACCTGAGACCTGGCTTCGAACTTGTCGGCTTGGCGCCAGACATCGAGAAACACGTCGCTGATGAGATCTTCGGCTCGGCTTGGATCGCCCACGAACCTGAGGACGAACCGGTAGACACGCACATGATGCCGAGCAAATAGAACCTGCATCGCGAGCTTGTCGCCGGCTGCGATCCGTCCGATCAGCACTTCGTCTGATGTCGTCTGCATCGCCTGCCGTTGACCGGCTCACAAGGTTAGTCGCGGTGGGGTGGGATCGGGTTCAAACGAGGTGGCATCCTCGTAATACCACTGACCCGGGCGGCAACCTGCCCCGGCAACGGGCCGAAGCAGCCCAGAGACATTGCCCTCGAAAGCCTTCTCTCTGCAAGCGAATCCACGACGTCCGCGGCGTTTGGTGTGGTTGGCGGGTTCACGCTGGCGCCGCCATTCGAGCGGGGATTCTGCTGAAAATCGAGCAACTTCAACATATTCGCAACGAAAGCTGCAAATTCAGTCAGAAAAAAATTTCGTCATTAGTCATGACTAACAACAAGTAAAATTTCGCCTGGACACAACCTTGAGCGGTCTCCTATACGTTGAGGAGCGCAACAAGTTCACGTCACTTCAGGTAAACTACGGATTTTATTCGTTAAAATTTTACCTACTCGCTTCACCATGGGGAAGCAGCGGTGGCGCCGTTTCGGCATGTTGGAGGGTTGGGATGGCTGATATCGTTCACGGTCGCGATGATCTGACCGCCTCGGCGTCAGTTCGGTCCGCGACCGCCGAAAAGTCAGCCGGATCCGTGACCACCCTTGGCGCAAAGCCGCCACGCACCGATGTCGGCACCCTGATCCTGCATTGGGCGACCGCGATCGCCTTCACGGTCAGCCTGTTCACCGGAATCCGGATCGCTGCCGACGCGCTGAACGCGCCGGTCTCCAAATGGCTCAGCCCGATCCTGCCGCAAGGCGAAATCTGGACCTGGCACTTCCTCGCCGGGCTCACTTTGTTCTTCTGTGCTGCAGCCTACCTCATTTACGTGCGGCGCTCCGGGCTGGCCGCCCGCAATGCGCTGAAGAAGACGCGTGTGATGGCGATGCCGGTTGCCAACAAGATGCGCTTCGGCGGACTGAATGTCGCGCTGCACTGGGCCGCCTACGCGATCATCGTCACCATGACGGTGACCGGCGTTGTCCTGTATTTCGGCTTTGGCGGATGGTTCGTCACGATCCACTCCTACGTCGCCTTCATCGGCCTTGGTTACATTTTCATCCACATTCTCGCACACTATCTGTTCGGAGGATGGTGGCAGATCTTCCGCGTGTTCCGGCCCGCAAAGCTGGTGTTGACCGAAGCCGTCAAGCCGAAGCCCCTGTTGATCGCCGCCGCTGTCGCCGTCGTTTTCACCGCGGGCGTCGCGGCGACCGACTGGGCGACCCGCGACACGCTGGTAGTCACCAGGATCGAAGGCGAGCCCAAGCTCGACGGGGTCCTTGACGACGCGATCTGGGGCAAGGCGCGTCCGGTCATCATCCATACTCAACAAGGCGCCAACCTTGGCGGCAGCGGCGAGTCGACCGTGGAGGTCCGCGCCGTGCATAACGGCGACAAGATCTTTTTCGCGTTCAA
>JBBWZU010000459.1:0-5480 GCA_039649225.1 Hyphomicrobiales bacterium
GGAGCACCGTTGGTCGAAAGGCCGAGCGCGGATTGCACGTCGGCCGCCGCGTTGTCGACGTCGCGAATGACGCCTTCGGCGCTGTCGAGCACGGTGTTGAGATTGTCGACCGCGCTGTTGGCGCGCAGGCCGATCTCGTCGGCGCGCTTGGTCACTTCGGTCAGGCGGCTGCGCAGCGTCTGCGCCAGGCCTGAGACGACGGCCGGTGCGGGCATATGAGGCACTCCTGTGTGGGTGGTGATGATATCCGCCGCCATCTGGGCGGCGCGTTCGAGCGGGCTTCCGGTGAACGGCGCCGACAACACGACGAATGGCGTGCCGTCGCGGTGAAAGCCCGTGAAATGCAGCCGGCGCCCGTGGCTCTCCTGCGTCATGCCGGTGCTCTCCAGCCGCAGCTTTCCGCCGGCGCTGCCGATGAAGGTGGCGCGGATGGCGCGATTCAAAGCATCGGACGGCGCGTCGGTCATGATCCCTCAAGCTGCCGCCGCAGCCTTGCCAGCGCGGCGACCAGTTCGGACTTGTCCTCGTGAAATTTTTCCGGGTTGCGATGACACACCATCAGGCGCTCGGCCCGGCGCTGCAGCGTCGCAAGGGCGGCGGCGATGTCGCGCGCGCTCATGACGCTAGGCTCATACAATTTTCGCCACCCACACGGACCTCATCCTGAGGAGCCCGCGCAGCGGGCGTCTCGAAGGACGGCCGCATTCGCTCAGGACGATGACTGAGAATCGGCCGTCACCGACAGCGCGCGGAACGCCGAGCCCTGGTGCAGGCCGATCATGTTGGCCAGTTGCCCGAGCAGCTGATGCAGCGAATGCTGCACCAGTTGCGCATCCGGCGCTTCGCCGAGGTCGAGCGTATTGGCGATCTGCTTGTCGCCCTTCGGGGTTTCGAGCGTGATGGAGGCAACGAGCTTCATGGAGTCTTCCTTTTGCTTTTGTCTGTAGTTTTCGTCGTGCTCTTGGTCTTGCGCGGCGTGGGCGTTGGCTCTTCCGGCCATCGCTCGATGCGCACCACCGGCAGAATGATGACGCTGCAGCACGGCCCACCGATCTTGCCGCTGGAGCGGCGGCAGCGCTCACGCGGGAACGCGATGATCATGGCGGGGCGAACGCGCGCGGGTCGGGAGACGCGCAGGCTCTCATGAGACGGCCTCCTCTTTCGCATCTGTTTGTCGGATGGGGGTGCGCGGCCCGACGGCGCCCAGGGAGACGGAAACGCACGTCGAGCCGCGCAAGGTGCGGGGTCAATCGCACCAGCTCAAAGCGAGGCAGAGCCTCAGCCGGAAAGTTGAATCTGATCAGCCCGATACGGGCCCGCGCTCATGTCGCGCGCAAAAGTTCAAAACAACACGCCGTCATGGCCACTCCGTCATGGTCACTCCGTCATGGCCGGACTTGTTCCGGCCATCCACGTCTTGCTTTCTGACGGTGAGCAAAGGAAGGCGTGGATGCCCGGAACAAGTCCGGGCATGACGAAGGAGGCATCCACTTCAAACGCAAAACGCCCGCGGCTTTTCAAACCACGGGCGTATTCTTGTTATATCGGAAACCGGCTGAGCGGTCAAGAAACCGGACTGCTATTTTTGCCGATGACCGCCAGCAGCTTCTGCTTGTGAACCGGCAGAACCGGAGTACGGAGTCTAGAATCCGCCGCCCGCGTATGGCGAAGACGCGTGGTCATAGCGGTCCACGTCGAACTGGGATTGCCCGGTATAGCTGCCGCTCTGATCCGTCAGCCCGACATCGCGGCCCTGGCGCAGCTGCACCGGAGCGGACTGGAACGTCTGCCCAGCATGGTTGCCGCGCTGATGGGTCGGTCCGACATCGCGGCCACGGCGCAGATGCACCGGCGCGGATTGGAACGTCGCCTGCGGAGCCTGCTCCATCCGCGTCGGCGTGTTTGCACCAGCCACATAGCCGTAGGTCTGAGGATTGGCCAGATGCGGATAGCGATTGGAAAGATTGGGGTCGTACCCCTGCGCCAGCGCCAGCGAGCTGGAGCCGAGGACGAGGGTCGCCGCGAGGGCGATCTTGGTTTTGCTAAGCATGATGTCAACTCCTAGAACTTGTTCGACGCTTCAATGCGTCTTCCCGGAGCTGATCACGAGGACCCGAAATGAGAATGCATGCCTGTCGCATGCACTATGTGAGGAAACCGAAGAATGGAGAGTGCGAAAAGCCCCGGCGCGGGGGACCGGGGCTTTTCCAATTCCGCAGCGAGCGGGGGAACGGCGCTGCGGCTAGTGATGCGTTGTTCTTGTTCGTGCCGGTGCAACGCGCTGCGCGCCCTTCGGTTCCCCGTTGAACGCGCGCACCTCGGAACCGGGGGCATCGAGCGACGTTGATCGGAGAACGGAGTCAGCACGATGAACGTGTCCGCGCTGCACCAGGGCGTGCAGTATCATATCGAAGAACTCGGGACCGGCGTCTGGCGCTGGTCGTTTCGCACGCCGGCGGGCCGCCTTCGCAGCGGCCGCGTCATCGGTGAACGGCTCTGGGCCGCGGCGGTGGCGTGTCGCGCGATAGAGGTCTGGCAACAGATGCACCCCAAAGACAAGCGGCATGACGCGGCATGACCAAGGCAGCATGACAATCTGCGCTCCGCGTCCTGCCCCGAAGCAAAGAGCCCGGCCATTGCTGCCGGGCTTTTTGCACGTCGATGGGCATTTGCAAATGAACGCGCAAATCAACGTGATGCGGCTTTTTCTTCGCTCAACGCAGTGCGGCGGTCAGCGGACGCAGGCGCTGAAGCTCATGGCCTGCCCCCTTCAGCAGGCCGCCTGCCGCTTCCTGCTCTTGGCCGACCAGAAAACCGGACGCGAAGGCCTGGGCCCGTCGGTTGGCTTGCGGAGCAGCCAGTCCGGCCTGCATGGCGATCTTCCGGTGGGCGACAAAATCGTTCAAAGCGCCCAAGGCTGACTGAACTTTTTTTAGCCGGCTCGAAAGCTGCGCGATCTCCTTGCGACCACTATCGGCGTGAAGGTGTTCAAAGAAATCGAGGGCGTAGCGGATCTTCTTGATCCTGATCCGCAGCTTATGGCGTTGCCGGGGTGAAAGTTCATTCAGGCGCCTGCCTTGCTTGCGCGCCTTTCGGATGCGCCGGTCGAGAAGTTCAGCCGCGTAGGGTCCGACCGATTTGTCTGCGTCGGACGGGGCGGCTCGTGTTTCGATCCATTCCAGCATATCGATCAGGAGGCGACGAAACCGCGCTGACCCGACAGCCTGACGGGCGCGCCGGAATGCCTTCGTGCGTTGCGCCACAAACCTTTTCTCGATCGCGCCGGAGCCTCGCTTCGGCGGGCCGGCCTTCGTGATGGGGCGAACACGCTCTTGCAGAAAAACGTCGATTTCCCGCGCCGGCGCCAGCTCACCTGTAAGCCACTCGAGCTCCTCTTTGATCGTCGCGGTACGCGCGCGCGGTCGTATGTCGCCGAACAGCGAGATGGCTGCCCGGGTTCGCCGCAAGCCGACCCGCATTTGGTGGATGGCCTCAGCATCAAGGTTGCGCACGGCGTCCGCATTCGCCGCAAAATGTCGGAACGTGGAAGACGCGATGACGGTGAATGCTTCGCTGACCGACATTTTCTTGTCGAGGTGGATGGGCTCGGCATGTCTGACGCTTTCGCGGCCGCCTCCGGCAAGCTGATAGCCTCTTTCAGACTTTGATCGGAGGTCGAGCTCGGCAGCGGTTTTGCGTTCGAAGCTGCGAGCGATCCGAAAAAGATCGGCGAGACTCCCATCCTTTAATTCGAGTTCGAACTCGCAGATCGGTCGCGAGCGGCGGCCCGACGTGATACGTCCGCGGTCGACCGCGAGCTCGATTTCGCTGCGCCGCGTGCGTATCGGTTGCGCCATCCGGCGAACGGAGGTTTGAAAGACAGGTTTCAACTTTCGATGCAGCGTCTTGGTGATCAGTTTTTCAAGCGGCGTCTTTTTGGCTTTCGCCAGATCAGGCGTGGCGCCGTCCAATCCGGTTTCCCACTCACCGCGGGCGACAGCTCCCGACGTCCCCGATTTTACCGTCTGCACATAGCTGTCGCCGGCCTGGCGAACCCTCAGGGTAAGCCCGTTGCGCTTCAGCTTGCGCTTGGTCGTATCGAAATAGGTCGACACCAGATCTTGTTTGGACCGCTCGCCGCGTCGCGCGCCCGCCAGGCGAGCGTTCACAACGGAGGATAGCTTTCGCGGCGCAACACGGAATTTCAGCTCGGCTTCAACGCTCATCGCGGACTCCGTCAGGCACTAACCAAAAGGGGCAGTTTCCGAAAAGTTCCGCATCCAGGTCAAAGATTCGATAGGGCGGCGTTGCCGAGCATGTTCCGCTCATTCCCACGCACGCGGGAATCCAGGGCAAAAAGCAACGGAGTTCGCGGCCCTGGGTCCCCGCTTTCCGCCTTCGCGGGGACGAGCGGAGATGAGGAGCGATTCAATCTCGTCGGAACGCTCTAGTGCCGGCAAAAATAATAACAGCGAGCGATCAACTCAACGCGTCGCTTCCGCATACGGATAGATCATCGTGCCGGTCTTGTATTCCGGCGGCCACAGGATCGGCTGTCGCGCTCCGTCGCGGAACTGGTCGAGATTGCCCGGCTGCACGTCCTGAAACTGGGTGAACACCGTGCGGGGCTTGGCCCATTCGCCGTCCTTGCCGAATGCGACCTCGCCCGCGACAGTGCGAAAGCTCGTCGCGTGGATATATTCGGCGATCTTGTCGTGATCGAGCGATTTTGTGGCATTCACCGCCTCAGCCAGGATCTGTCCCGCCGCGTAGCCGAACGGCGGAAATCCATGGCCGAAGGGATCGATCTGCTGTCCCGCCGCCTTGGCGCGGTATTTGGCCAGAAAATCCTGCAGCCCGGGAAAGTCAAAGCTCGGCACGAAGCTTTCCATGATGACGATGTTGTTCATGGCCGGCCCGAGCTGCGTCTTGAGCGGCGTTGCCAGCAGGCCGATCATCGCGCCGCCGAACATTTTTGCGCTCAATCGCTGCTCGCGCGCGGCCCGCACGATGCCGACCGTGTCCGGCGGATAGGCGGCGACGAAGATGACGTCGGCATTGGCGGCCTGAACGGCGCGCATGATCGGGCCGAAATCCACCGTGTTCGGCGGATAGCTGCGGTCATGGACGATCGAGAAGCCGAGCGCCTTGGCGTTTTCCTTGGCGCCGTCGGCCGCCGTTCGGGCAAATTCCGCATCGGCCGCGATCATCGCGACCGTCACGGGCTTGGGCTGCTGCGCGGCCGCCAGTTCGAAATAGCCGCGTGAAAAAGCTTTCACGCCTTCCGGCCCGACCGGAACCATCGAGAAATAGCGCGCATAGTCGAAGTGCCGGTTCACGCCGATCGCCAGCAGCGTGATCGTCGTCTTGCCCGCCTGCATGATGACCGGCATCGCCGGCGCCGCCATGTTGGTGGCATAGGGACCCAGCAGCAGGTCGACTTTGTCGAGGCTGAGCAGCTTGGTGTAGATCGCCGGGAC
>JBBWZU010000467.1:0-3045 GCA_039649225.1 Hyphomicrobiales bacterium
GTCGACCGCGAAGAGATCACCGTGATCGGGCGGCTACCCGAGCCCGAGGGTGAAGAGAGCGAAGCCCGTGCATCGGGCCGGGCGTCCCGATTCCGCGAGGAGACGCGGTCGGAGCGCATGCGGATCGCCGACGAGGCGCAGGACAAATACGGCCGCAAGGTTTCGTGGGGTGTCGACATTGGGGCGGTCGGGACCGACAAACATGAGCGAATCCTCTTCACTCACATCGCCGTTCCGGTGATGACGCGACTGCGCCAGCCGGAACGCCAGGTCCTCGACACGCTCGTCGACGCCGGGGTCGCCCGGTCCCGCTCCGACGCGCTGGCCTGGTCGGTCAAGCTGGTCGGCGAACACGCCGACGAGTGGCTGACCAAGCTGCGCGACGCGATGAAAAACGTCGACGACCTCAGGTCAGAAGGCCCGCAGGTCTGAGTCGATCGCGAAAAGTCAGCGGCCGTGTCGATCTTCGTCCGGTGTACCCACGGCGACCCGGATGACCGGTATCGGAAGCTGCGCGGCCCGGATCGGATCGAGCATGGCGTCCGTGATGCCGGCAGTGAAGTGCTCGAAGCCGAAGACTTTGAAGAGCGCTTCGCGCCCGAATTTGGAGCTGTCCGCGACGAAGAAGGCCTCGCTCGCGATGGACCGCATCTTGCGCTTTAGCTCGATCTCGTAACTCGAGGTGGAGTATATGCCGTCGTCCATGACCGTGCCTGCGCCGAAGATGGCCACATTGACCCGCAGGTTCTCCACTTGCTGGAGGGACGACGGGCCCCACATCCCGAAGCCGGACGGCAGCAATTCCCCACCGATGAACACGAGGTTGATCGATCGTTTGGCGGCAACCTCCAGGCCGACACGCAGATCGTGGGTGACGACGGTCAGTCGCGAATGATGGAGATGACGAGCAACCTCGAGCGTCGTCTCGCCGCTGTCGAGCAGTATCGTCTGCCCCTCCAGCACCCGCTCGGCCATCGCGGCGCCGATGGCCGCCATCTCTGCGCGATGCCTGCCATGGCCGCCGGCCGGCGCATCGGCAGGCTTCACAGGCAGCGCGCCGCCGTGCGTGCGTTGGACGAGGCCTTGCGCTTCGAGCTTGTCCAGATCGCGGCGAATGGTCGAGGCGTCGACCGCAAAGCCTTGGGCCAATGCGTTGACGCTTTGAAAACCGCGGTCCATCAAATGGTTCAGGATGTCCGCGCGACGCGACATGGACACCGGACCCCCTCCGACGATGCAGCCTCCTGGATTGGCCGCAGAACACGTGGGCAAACACCAACACTCATTTTCGTGCACACGAGCGCTCTGTATGCACGATTTCGCGCATATTATTGCTTGATTATCAGGCAGTTCGCGTTTAATGTCACGCAAGTCGGGATAGCGGTCCCGGTGAAGTGCAGGGGTTCACAAGGGAGTGACACATGCAGCACAGGCGGATGGCCCTTCTGGGAGCCGTGGGCTTGACCATGACGCTGATTGCGGGCTGCGGATCGGTTGGCGGTGGAGGCGGCAGTAGCAGTAGCACTGCGGCCGGGGCCTCCCAGGACCCGAAGGACATGACGATGGTCAACGTCGTCAAGATCAAGGGCATCTCCTGGTTCGATCGGATGGCCGTCGGCGACGAGAACTTCGCGAAGCGCACCGGAGTCGACACCCGCCAGGAAGGCGCGGACGACACCAGTCCGGAGAAGCAGATTCAGATCATCCAGGATCTGATCCCGCAAAAACCCACTGCCATCACCGTGGTGCCGAACTCGCCGGAAGCTCTGCAAAACGTTCTCGGCCAGGCCCGCGGCCAGGGCATCAAGGTCGTCTCCCACGAGGCCACCGGCATTCAGAACGCCGACATCGACATCGAGGCTTTCGACAACGCCGCTTACGGCAGGCAGATCATGCAGAACCTCGCGCAATGCATGGGCCAGCAGGGCAAATACGTCCAGTTCGTCGGGGGCCTGACTGCAAAGACGCACATGCAGTGGGTCGGAGCCGCCCATGACATGCAGGTCAGCCAATATCCGGGCATGACCCGCGTAGAGGACCCGATCGAGAGCACCGACAACGAGCAGGCCGCCTACGAGAAGGCCAAGGAAGTGCTGGCGAAATACCCGGATATCAAGGGCTTCCAAGGGTCGGCCGGCAACGACGTGCCGGGCATTGCGCGCGCTGTGCAGGAAGCCGGCCTCCAGAACAAGGTCTGTGTGATGGGCACGTCGATCCCGTCCGCTGCCTCGAAGTACCTCGCCGACGGCTCGATCGACAAGATCTTCTTCTGGGACCCGGCGCTGGCCGGTGAAGCACAGTTGCAGATCGCGTTGATGCTCGCCCAAGGCAAGACAATCGAAGCCGGAACCAATCTGAACATTCCCGGCTACGAGAAGCTGACCAAGCTCGACGGCTACGACAACGTCTACGTCGGCGATGCGGCGTTGGAAGCTGACGCCAAAACCATGTCCCAGTACAACTTCTGAGTCCGCACCGTAGGTCAAGGTGCCGGCTCGCGCTGACCTGCAGGGCCGGCCCGGAAAGCGTTCCCCATGACAGCGCCGAGCGCATTGGACACGGACAAGCCGGTGCTCCAGGCACGTGACATCGTCAAGACCTACGGCGGCGTCACCGCCTTGGACGGCGTTTCCTTCGACCTCCGTCCCGGCGAAGTGCACTGTCTCGCAGGCGAAAACGGATGCGGCAAATCCACCCTGATCAAGATCATCTCCGGGGCGGAGCGGCCGGACTCCGGTGAGATCATCGTCGACGACGTCGCGCACCGCGCGATGAACGCCACCGCGGCGATCACCAGTGGCATCCAGGTGATCTACCAGGACTTCTCGCTGTTCGGCAACCTCACTGTCGCTGAGAACATCGCTCTGACAAGCGCTGTCGCCGAACGCCGAAGGCTCTACTCGCCCGCCACTGCGCACAAGATCGCGCGCCGCATCGTTGACGATCTGCGCCTGAACCTGGACCTCGACGCTGACGTCGAAACCCTGCCCGTCGCGGACCGGCAACTCACCGCCATCTGCCGCGCCGTGGTACACGAAGCCCGCG
>JBBWZU010000468.1:0-15852 GCA_039649225.1 Hyphomicrobiales bacterium
GCACCATGCTTTAGGTCGGCCGCACCGCCTTCTCGTAGCGCCAGATCGCGAGCTCGAACACGCCCGCCGGCGTCTCCAGCCGGTTCACGGCCTCGCGCGCCATCACCCACCCGCATTTCTCATAGAAGCGCGCGGCGCGGTCATTGCCGATCGCACAGGCGAGCCACGCGGTGGCAAAGCCGTGCGCGGCCAGCCGCGCCTCGCCGTCCGCGATCAGCGCGGCCGCAGCGCCCGTGCCGCGCGCCTGCCGCGCCACATAGAGCTGATAGAGCTCATCGTCCTTGATCATGCACAGCCCGAGCGGCGCGCCCGCCGGACCGATCACGCGCGTATCGTCCAGCGCCGCCGCGAGCCGGGCATGAAAGAGTTCCAGCGTGCGCGCCCGCACCAAGCCCTCCGGCGCAAGCTTGCCATGCGCGTCGTTCCAGCCCACGTGCCAGAGCCGCGCCAGATGATCGATCTCGCCGATTTCAGCCGCGCGCACACGCATCGCCCCACTCATGATTTCACCGCGATAAAATCTTTGCGCCGACAGAACCGCCCGGCGCCCGACCCAGACTACAATAAGGGAAGCTATATCCTGCGCTTCGGAGGCGAAGATGGGTGATAAATTCGACTGGTCTGTCGTCGGGCCGACCGGCCTCGGCCTGCATCTCACGATCAATCCGCGGAAAGAGCCGAAGATCACCACCGACACCAGCGGTCGGGCCGACATCCCGGACGATGACATCAACGTGCGCGACATCTACATGCAGCATGGCCTGAGGCTCGGCGACAAGGAATTGCGCGCGCTTAAGCTCTCCCGCCCGCAGGGTATTCATGCGATCGACACCATGCTGCAGCACACGCCGGGCTTTGCCGACTTGACGCGGGACAAGCGGCTGAACTTCGCCATGAAGGCGGCGGATGCCCTCCTGGAGAAGAGCATCGAGGCCAAGCTCTCGCGCGAAGTCCCGACCGCGCTCAATGACAACGATCTGGCCGAGCAGCACTTCGACATCCTTTATCAGAACATGCGCGGCATCAAGCAGGGCCCCGCGCCCTCGCTGCTCGAATCGGTGCCGGTCGGCGTCAGCCTCACGGTGCACTTCTCGATGGGTTGGCTGGAAAGAAAATAACGGATCAGCGGCAGGCTTTCGGTGTGGCTTGCGCTGGCCAAATGGCGAGCTTCACCGGTTTGAACCGCTCCTTGAGACGCCTCGCCTTGCCGTCCGCGCCTTTCGACACCACGCCTTTTCCGGTCAGGAAATTGATCTCGCAACTCCGCTGCGCGCCGCTTTTCAGGTCGGAGCTGCGCGAGAAGCCGGCGACGAGAAATTCGCGTCCGCGATACATGATCGTGAGCGTCTCCGGCGTCCAGTTGGAATGGAGATTGTAGGCAGTCTTGACGATCAGCGATCCGTTGCGCGCCTCCAGTGGAAGAATCTGATTCTGGCGTTCGCCGACGACGATGTCTTGCTTCAGGAATGATGGTTTTCGCGACAGATCGAGCGGCGCATCGCCGGCGCCAAGGTAGATGTAAAGGTCGACGCGCTCGGCGGCGCCGATCATGAACCAGTCTCTGTCCGGCGCGTAAAAGCCCCTGCCCTCGACCCCGACCAGCACGGCGCGATCCATCCTGCCATCATGGTCGATATCGAGCGCGATCTCGAACAGCGCCTTCGTCTCGGCGCGCGCGGGCGCCGGGATTGCCGCCAAGGCGAAGACGACAGCGACAATCACGCGCTTCATGGCCTACCGTCCGGACGCGGATGACGGCCCATGCAAAGCCGCGCGCCGGGTATACGCGGACGGCCCTGCTCGCCCCGGCCGCGCCCATGATACCAACGGCCAAAGCTGCCGTT
The DNA here is from genome assembly GCA_039649225.1 of Hyphomicrobiales bacterium. Classification (GTDB taxonomy): domain Bacteria; phylum Pseudomonadota; class Alphaproteobacteria; order Rhizobiales; family Xanthobacteraceae; genus PALSA-894. The sequence goes on from JBBWZU010000468.1 coordinate 1,845, forward strand.
GGGAGAGACCGTGAGCGCGGACGCCGCCGTAGAGCCAGTTGCCGGACACCTGCGGCGAACCAACATCCCGCTTGCGATCTTTTACATGATCGCCTCGGGTGCGGTGTTCAGCGGCTCGAATGCCGCCTCGAAGTGGCTGATCGCGACCTACCCGGTCGGCGAAGTGCTGTTCGCCCGCACATTGGTGGGGCTGCTCACGCTCGGCGCCTTCATCCTGCCTGTGACCGGGCTTGCGGTCTACCGCACCAGCCGCCTGCGCGCGCACGCGCTGCGCGCCTGCTCGCAGGTCGGCTCGCAGACCATGCTGCTGATCGCCTTCAGCCTGATGCCGCTCGCCGGCGCGATCGCGATCATGTTCTCCTCGCCGATCTTCTCGACGCTCGCCTCCTCTTACTTTCTGCACGAGAAAGTCGGTCCGGTACGCTGGGCCGTGCTGTTCGTCGGCTTTCTCGGCGTGCTGGTGATCGCCAATCCGGGCGCCGACACGTTTCAGATCGGCGCGCTGTTCGCGTTCGGCAATGCGGTGCTGTTCGGCACGGTGGTGGCGGGCGTGCGCGGCATGGCGGCGACCGAGTCGGCGAATACGCTGGTCATGTGCCAATTGACGATCCTCTCCACGGTCTACGCCTTCGCGTTGCTGTTCGGCTTCGTCGTGCCGACCGGCTTCGACGCACTGCTGATGATCGCGAGCGGTATCGGCAATGGCGGCGCGCAGTATCTGTGGACGCGCGCGATCCATCTTGCGCCGACCTCGGCGGTGGTGCCGTTTCAATACATCCAGCTGGTCTGGGCGATACTGCTCGGCTTTGCGATCTGGGGCGACCTGCCGACCCTCGGCCTGCTGCTTGGCTCGGCGGTGGTGATCTGTTCGGGCCTGTTCCTGTTCTGGCATGAAACGCGGCGCATGCCGGTGGCCGAGCCGGATACATGATGGGGTAAAGCCCGTTATTTGAAGAACTCTTTGCGCGCGCTGATCGCCTCCAGGCGCTCCTTGCGCTCGTTCATCAGCTTGCGGATGCAGGCAAGCACGTCGGCCATGACGACAGGATCGCCATGGATCATGTCTTCGCAGTCCTCGCGCTCGCGCAGCCAGCCGCGCTGTTCCTCGCGCAAGGACGCGGCGCCGTCCTTGGCGAGCACGCTAAGCGTTCGCGTGTAAAGCGCCGCGACCTCGCCATCGCGCTTGGATAATTCCGGCACGCCGCAGATCTGTTTTTCAACCAGGCTCTTGGCGCGCTTGCAGTCGAAGCCCGCGGCCGCGGCATCGCGGTGACCGGTCGAAAGCGCGAGCCATGACAGAGACGCGAGCAGCAGGCTGTTGGCAAAACGCATCAGGACTTGAACCTTCCGATCGACGGCGGCTCTGATTGGTCGGCGCATCAGCCGCACAGGTTCAATCAATGCGCGGGCATTGCGCTAAGCGTCGAGCGGCTCGTAGTACCGATAGATGCCCCATTGGCTGAACGGAATGCGCCGCTTCGAGGCGAGATAGGCGGCGATGCGCGGGCGCGCTTTCACCCGGTCATGCAACGCGATCACGCGCGGTATCTTCTTTTCGAAGCGCTTCATGCGTTTGGGAAACGCATAGCGCAGGCCCTCGATGATCTGGAACAGGCTGAGATCGACGTAAGACAGCTTGCGGCCGGTGAGATAGTTGCCGCCGCTGCGCGCCAGCACGGTCTCGAAATAGCCGAGGAATTTCGGCACGCGATAACGCCAGAAGTCGCGGGTGCGCCGCTCGGCGGAGGGCACCTGCTCCTCGAAATAGAGCCAGCTCGTGACCGGATGGTGCGTGTCGTGAATCTCCACCACCAGATCCGTGATGGTGAGCTGCAACTGATGCGCCCACAATTGTCCGGCTTCATCCTTGGGCGCGAGGCCGAGCCGTGGCCCGAGGTAGAGCAGGATGTTGGCGGTCTGCGCGATGACCAGCTTGCCGGCCTTGAGAATCGGCGGCGCGAACGGTGGATGCACGTCGCTCTTGCGCGCGATCAGCTTGGCGGTTGCCTTGTCGCCGCGCTTGCGCGCCACATCGACATAGTCGGCGCCCGCCTCTTCCAGCGCGAGGCGCACGAACTCGCCGCGCCCTTGTATTGTGGACCAGTAATGGAGTTCGTAGCGCATGAGGCATTCCTCACCTTGTGCGTAGCTTTACGGACAACTTCCCGCAACGCGGTCATCGGCACGGATTTGACGCAATCCCGTGCCACCCGTCTCGGCATTCGATCCGATTTAGGGAGGCTGATCCAATGTTTCGCACGTTCGCCACAGCATCGCTCCTGGCGCTGGCCTGCGCCATGCCGTTGCAGCAGGCCGCCGCACAAGACGCGATCGGCGGAGGGATCTTTGGCGGCGTGGTGGGCGGCCTGCTCGGCGGCGCGGTCGGTGGCCGCGGCGGCGCGGTTGCGGGCGCCATCATCGGCGGCACGACCGGCGCCGCGATCGGGGCCGAAGGCCAGCGCCGGCGCGAGGGCTACTATTGGTATCGCAGCGGCTGCTACATGCAGCGGCCGGACGGCGCCTATGTGGCGGTTCCGCCGGACTACTGTGCGCCCCCGCCGGCCGCCTATGGCCCGCCGCCAGCCTATGGTCCCGCGGCAGCCGCCGATGACGACGACGTCGACTACATCCAGCCGGGCGCGCCGCGCGCCGTCAGCGCGGATGCGGCGGCGGCCTGCGCCCGCAAGTACCGCTCCTACGATCCGCGCAGCGGCACGTTCCTGTCGAACGACGGCATGCGCAAGCCTTGCCCGTGACGCGCTAAGGCATACGAAGAATCAGAACGGCGGCGCCTATGCGCCGCCGTTTCGTTTTGGCTCGGGCCGCAGTCTCCGTCCGCCTCTCCCACAGGGAGAGGTCGGACGCCTAAAGCGCGTTACGCGCGTCCGCGACGCGCTATGGCGATCCGGGTGAGGGGTTAAGGACTATCCGAAAGAGCGAGTGCCCCTCACCCCGACCCTCTCCCCAACGGGGAGAGGGAGCGCACCGCGCTTGCGGCGACCACTGCTAGTTAGTCGCGAAGCAATAAAACAAGCCGTCGCCCCGCAAGCGGGGAGGGATGGAGAGTTAACCGCCGACGGGCTGCGCATATTCCTCGTCGGTGACGTATTCCATCCACTCGACATGCTTGCCGTCGAGCGCTTCCTGCATGGCGATATGCACCATGCGGGTATTCGGGCCGGCGCCATGCCAATGCTTCTCGCCGGGCGGAATCCAGACCGTATCGCCCGCCCGGATTTCGCGGATCGGGCCGCCTTTCGCCTGCACGCGCCCGACGCCGTAGAGCACATGCAGCGTCTGGCCGAGCGGATGCGTGTGCCAGGCCGTACGCGCGCCCGGCTCGAAGCTCACGCGTCCGGCGCGGATGCGCGCGGGCGCCGGCGCCTCGATGATCGGGTCCTGCCACACCACGCCGGTGAATGATTCTTTCGGCTGACGGCGCGTCGGCACCGACCCGCTGGACTTGATATCCATCAGTCTCCTCCACGCTTCTTGTGTGGGGATTTCATAGCACACGGCGCCGGCGCACCGCTGCGCCACATTTCACTTCTTCTTGAACAGCGGCACATGAAAAAGCCCGGCATCGCTGCCGGGCTTTTGTGTCTTTGCGGTGCCGCGCGGCTCAGCTTTGCTGGATCGCCGAGAGCAGCCAGTTGCCGCCGGGAACACGCGTGAAGGTCCACACTTCGGTGGCTTCCTGCGGCGCTTCGTTGCCCTGGGCCGCCTTGCCAGTCTGGCGATCCACGTACTGATCCTTGAGCGAATAGCGCATCGCGACGCTGGCGTATTCCTTGTCGCCCTCGCGCCAGGCCTCGGCGAGATCGCCCTGGAGCAGCTTCACGTCGCTGATCTGGTTGACGACGCCGCGGCTGGCATTCTCGGAAAGCTCCTCCGCATAGTAGGAGAGCATTTCCGGCGTCAGATGCGCGCGGAGGCCGGAGAGGTCCTCGCGGCCATACGCGGTCTGGATTTCGCCGAGCAGCCGCTCGAACGTGTTGAAGTCGTCGGGCGTGATCTCGAGCGGTTGCGTCGCCGGCGCGGCGGCGCCGCCACCACCGAAGCCTCCAAATCCGAGACCGCCAAGCGCCGAGCGCTGCGAAACATCAGCGCCTTGCGTCATGCCCGCATAGGCGGCTTGCGGCTGCGAACGACGCTGCCACCAGCGGAACAGCAAGACGCCGACAATGGCGACGAGGCCGACCTGCAGCAGCAGCCCGAAGATCGACGCCAGGCCGCCGATGCCGCCAAGGAAGCCGCCGCCGAACAGCATGCCGAACAGGCCTGCGCCGAGGAGACCACCGAGCAGTCCGCCCATCAGGCCACGGCCGAAGCCGCCCGGCTGCGTGACCGGCGGACGCGCGCCCGGCGCCGCGACGCCGGGCGATCCCGGCTGCGTCATCGTACGGTTGATCGGAGCGGCCGCGTTCGGCGCGGTTGCGGTGGAGGGCGGGGCCGAAAACGTCTTCGAGCCGCGCGAACCCATGCTGACGCGCGGGCGTGCATCGGCGTCGGCGATCACCATCGTGAACACCGCCGCGAGCGCAAACAGCGCGAACAAAGGACGGAAAAGTTTCATTCATTCTCTCCCAGAGCCCGGTTGGGGGCACACGCAATATCGGGTTCCGCAGACCCTTTGTGAAGGCTTTGGGCCTGCGACTTGTCCGCACGGCAATGCAACAGACTAGCTCCCCCGGCTTGGCCTAAAGGAGTAGACTGGTAGTCGACGGCCAGACGGTCAGTAGACCGCAGTGCACAAAAAGGCAAAACGGGGAGGATTCCATGCAGCGCGCGCTTGCGATCGTGTCGTTTGTGCTGGCCGGAGCGCTCGCTCCGAATATTGCGGCAGCGCAGCAAGCCGCGCGGGCCGAAGACCCGCCGGCATTCCAGCCGGAACCGTTCTGGCCAAAGCCGCTTCCCGAGGGGTGGATTCTGGGTCAAGTGGCGGGAATCGCGGTCGCGCCCGATGACCACATCTGGCTCATTCATCGTCCGGCGAGCCTGCTCGACGACGAGAAGGGGCTCGAGAAAAACCCGCCCGAATACAAATGCTGCAAGGCCGCGCCCGCGGTCATGGAATTCGACACCGACGGCAACCTGCTGCGCCACTGGGGCGGGCCGGGCGCCGGCCACGCGTGGGTGAAGAACGAGCACGGCATCCATATCGACAAAGACGGCTCGGTCTGGCTCGGCGGCAATAATGACGGCGATCAGATCTTGCACTTCACGCCCGACGGAAAGTTCATCAACCAGATCGGCAAGGACGACGGCAGCAAGGGTCCGCGTTCCAACGACACGGCGCGGCTCAACCGTCCGGCGCACATGTTCACCGACGAGGCGGCGAATGAAATCTATGTCGCCGACGGCTATGGCAACCGGCGCGTGATCGTGTTCGATTCAAAGACCGGCGCCTACAGACGTCACTGGGGCGCGTACGGCAACCCGCCGAACGACGACAAGCAGCCGCCCTACGCGCCGACGGCCGAACTGTCCAAGCAGTTCTCCAGCCCGGTTCATTGCATACGCATCGCCAATGACGGCCTCGTCTATGTGTGCGACCGCGCCAATGATCGCATCCAGGTGTTCCGCAAGGACGGAACGTTTGTGAAGGAATTCCGCGTCACGCCCGCGACGCTGGCGAACGGCTCGGTGTGGGATCTGGTGCTGTCGGAGGACAAGGACCAGCGCTTCATTTTCACGGCCGACGGCGCCAACGGGCAGATCACCACGCTGCTGCGCGACAACGGTGTACAGATCAGCCAATGGGGCCGCCAGGGCCGCCAGCCCGGACAATTCAAGTGGGTGCACAACATGGCGATCGACCAGAAGGGCAACCTCTATACGGCCGAGGTCGGCTTCGGGCGCCGGGTGCAGAAATTCAAGCGCACCAACTGACGCTCGATTGCGCATCCAAAGTTTGCGTTCGAGTGTGGCGCGCGGGGGCTTGACCCCCGCGGCGCGGCGGCGGCAATGTCGGGTGTCGCCGCCGCAAGGAGACTGCCCGATGCGCCTCAATCCGCTGCCGCTTGCGGCTCTCGCCATCGCGTTGCTCGCACCCGCCGCGCACGCGGAGATCTGGAGCATTTACGGCATCAACGGCAACGACACCGGCGGCATCATTCCGTGGTCACCGGCGCTACGCGCCCACGGCTATCAGGCCGCCGCGCAGGACCATTGCGGCGGCTATCACAAGGTCGCGCGCGTCACCAGCGTGCACGCGCGCTACGGCGACTATGTGGGCTTTGCCTGCGAGTTCCCGCGCAATTATGACCCGGTGAAAAGCGGCGCCTGGTGGATGCGCGGCGTCTTTTAAGGCCACGCCTACCTTAGACGATCCGGTTCCATCGATGTGTGAGATTGAGGCCCGGTTGCGACCGAATTGTGCCGCGTGCCGGGTTGTCCAGCTTGTTCAAGTGGCGAACGATTCCCTAGAAAAGCCCGCACGATGCCACAAATGCCGAACACGGCCGCCACAAACCATCCCTAGCGTTCCACATGTCGGGGACGCGTATTCTGTCACCGGCGGGGGCGGTCCCGGTCGCTTCAGGTTGCCCCCTGGCTGTCGACCGGGCCGTCCTTACCGGAGTTGCACGTGGCCCGGACCCTGGGTCAACGCTCAACACCAAACGCGCGATAACGTTTCGTCGTAGACGAAGAATTAGTCGCGCGAGCACGGGAAAAGTTCATTGGCGGGGCGCCGTCTCGATCGGCGTACAATTGCGGCGCCCCGACGACATGCAATTGTCAGCCTGACGCGCTTCGAACAATGCGTTGGCAAGCCACCAGCCGATCCCGATCAGCAGCAGCAATCCGACAGCCAGCACGATGTTGGCGAGCCGCCGGTCCGCGGCTTCGTCCACCACTTCGGTGTTGGGCGTTTCGCTCGTTTGCGATTCGGATCGCGGTTCGGTCATCGGCATCTCCGCCGCGACCATAGCGATGCGCGAATCAATCTGCCAGACAGCGAATCGATTCGCCTAACGGTTGACCCGGTGTTGCCGATGCCCGCGCGTCTTTATTTGGCCGCCGCAAAGACGCGCCGATAACTCAGTCGCAGACCTCCCGGCACACCGATCGGATCGCGAGGAACCATCGTTCCGCGCAAACGTTTTCACGGCATCCCGGCGCACACGCGCACAGAGATCATGAGGGCGGCCATGCTCGGTACAGTCTTGCTCATCGTGTTAATTCTTCTGCTCGTCGGCGCGATTCCAAGCTGGCCGCACAGCCGCAGTTGGGGCTACGGCCCTTCAGGGCTGCTCGGCGTTGTGCTTGTGGTCGTGCTGATCCTGGCCCTGACCGGACGGGTTTAGTCGCGACGGCGTTTCGCGATCAAGCCACCATCGTCTCCTTCACGGCGGCGACGAGCTGCTTGAGCGTGAAGGGCTTCGGCAGGAAGTGGAACGTGCCGCTTCCCTCCGGCATGTGCTTCTCGAACGCGTCCTCGGCATAGCCCGACACGAAGATGATCTTGAGGTTGGGATTGCGCGTGCGCAATTCCTTCGCCAGCGTCGGTCCATCCATCTCGGGCATCACGACGTCCGACACCACCAGGTCGACGTCGCCGCCGCGGCTCTCGATCACCTCGATCGCCTCGATGCCGTTGCCGGCCTCCAGCACCGTATAGCCGCGTGACGTCAGCCCGCGCGCATTGAGCCCGCGCAAGCCTTCCTCGTCCTCGACCAGCAGGATGGTGCCGTGGCCGGTGAGATCGGCCATCGGCTTGGCTTCCGCGCTCCTGGCGCCGACCGGTACCGCCTCGGCGAGCTCCGCAATGGTCGGCACATGGCGCGGCAGGAAGATGTGGAACGTCGTGCCCTTCCCCACCACGCTGTCGACGAACACATAGCCGTTGGTCTGCTTGACGATGCCGTAGACCGTGGACAGGCCGAGGCCCGTGCCCTTGCCGGTCTCCTTGGTGGTGAAGAACGGCTCGAAAATCTTGTCGAGTATCTCTTTGGGAATGCCGCTTCCGGTATCGGCGACCTCGACCGTCACATAGTCGGCGGCGGGCAGCGGCTTGTAGGGCAGGCTCGTGGCCTCGGCCTCGCTGATATTGCCGGTGCGCACCGTGAGCTTGCCGCCGTCGACCATGGCGTCGCGGGCATTCACGGCGAGATTCACCACCACCTGCTCGAGCTGCGACACGTCGGCCTTCACGGCCCACAGGTCGCGGCCATGCACCAGCTCGAGCGAGACCTTCTCGCCGAGCAGGCGGCGCAGCAGGATCGTGAGGTCCGACAGGGTCTCGCCGAGATCGAGCACCTGCGGCCGCAGCGTCTGACGGCGCGAGAAGGCCAGCAGATGCCGCACCAGGCTCGCGGCGCGGTTGGCGTTCTGCTTGATCTGCATGATGTCGCCGAACGAGGGGTCGGTCGGCTTGTGCGCGTTGAGCAAGAAGTCGGTCGCCATCATGATGGCGGAGAGGACGTTGTTGAAGTCGTGCGCGATGCCGCCGGCCAGCTGGCCGACGGTGTCCATCTTCTGCACCTGCGCGACCTGCTTCTCCAGCTCGCGCACTTCGGTGGTTTCGATCGTGTAGACGATCGCGGCCTCGCCCTCCTGCTCGCTCTCCTCAACGGCCGAAATATAAAAGCGCGCGGAACGATTGCCTTCGCCCGCGAGCGCCACGTCCACCGGTGCGATGTCGCCCTGCCCGTCCGCGGCTTTCGCGATGGCGGCTTCCAGCGCGCCCCGGTCGCCCTCGGCAACCGCCGCCAGAATGGAGCGGCCCTCCGCCGGCAGCGCGTCGCCCTTGAGCAGCCCGTGCTGCAGCCGCACGAACGGCGCATTGGCGCGCGCGATCTTGCCGCTCTTGTCCACCGTCGCGATCGCCATCGGGGTATTGTGGAAGAAGCGCACGAAGCGCACTTCGGCGGCGCGCAGCGGATCGGCCACCTCCTCGCGCGCGCGGTTGAGCACCAGTGTGCGCGAGGCGCCGGGCGTGCCGTCGGCCGCATAGGCGACCTTGTGATAGAGCCGCACCGGCACGGTCCGCCCGCCGCGCATCTTCAGGTCGAGATCATGGACCTCGGTCTTGACGTCGCCCGGCTCGCCCGGGATCGGGGTCAGCAGCGCCGCGCCATCGCCGACCACGATGTCCGAAAGCCGCAGCCCGCCCGAGCCGACCTGCGCGAGGTCATAGTCGAGCCAGCCCGCCAGCGTGGCGTTGAGGTAGCTCAGATTGCCGTCCGGATCGACGGAGAAGAAGCCGGCCGGCGCGTGATCGAGATAGTCGATCGCATGCTGCAATTCCTGGAAGACGTTTTCCTGCCGGTCGCGATCGCGCGTCACATCGGCCACCGTCCACGCGGTGGTGCGTGCGTGCGTGCCCGAGACCGCAAGCGGCCGCACGCGGAACCGCAGCCAGCGCGCCGGCGCACCGTCGACGCCCGGCACCCGCACCTCTTCCTGCAACCGGCGTCCTTCGCGCGCCGCCTTGGAGAGCCGATAGATCGCCTCGGAGACCAGCGGATCGCCGACGAACACCCGCTCGACCGGCCGCACGTCGTCCGCATCCACCGCATCGACCAGCGTCAGATAGGCCGAATTGGCGTAGATGACGCGCCCGCCTTGGTCCGTGACCACGATGCCGTCGACCGCCCCGTTGGCGAGCGAGTCGAGAAACGTGTCGCGCGGCTCGCGCCCCGAAAGGCGGATGATGCCGGCGGCGCCCGCGAACAGGCCGAAAACCCCGATCACCGCCAGCACCGACAGCAGCGCCAGGATATAGGGCTGCGCATTGGCGCGGCCGATGAACAGGAACGCCATCACCGAGCCGACCAGCAGCAGGGCCACCACCAGCACCATGCTGATGCTGCCGCCCCGGTCGCCGCTGCGGTCGACCGCCGAGGGCCTGCGATTTTCGCTCACGTCTTGCGCCGCCATGGTGCTGTCCGGTTCCGTCTTTTCGCGCCGCGAATCACTGTCTGATGCGGTGAATTTGAGATTCCTACCATTTTGCCGCGAGTGCCGCCCGGTCCTCCCGCTCACCCGCGCAACCCGTTCCTGAGTCGCATAATATACCCGATCACCTCGGCGACCGCCTTGTAGTGCTCGGCCGGGACTTCCTCGTCCATTTCGACCGTCGCATAGAGCGCGCGCGCCAACGGCGGGTTCTCGACGATCGGAATATCGTGCTTGGCGCCGATCTCGCGAATCTTGAGCGCGATATTGTCGGCGCCCTTGGCGACGCAGATCGGCGCGTTCATACCGCGCTCGTACTGCAGCGCGACCGCAAAGTGGGTCGGGTTGGTGATGATCACCGAGGCCTTGGGGACCTCGGACATCATGCGTTTCTTCATGCGCTGGTGGCGCAACTGGCGGATCTTGGCCTTGATCGCCGGGTCGCCTTCGGACTGCTTGAACTCGTCCTTCATCTCGCGCAGCGACATTTTCAGCCGGTTGTACCAGGTGCGGTACTGGAAGAAGTAATCGGCCGCGGCGACCACCGCGAGGACCGCCACGACGGCACCGAGCATGTCGAGCGAGAGTGTCTTGGTGAGGACCAGGATGATCGCCGGGTCCATGGCGACGAGCCCGTCGAGCTGATGGCGCTTGGGCCACAGCAGCGCGCTCATGACCGCGCCGATCAGCGCGAGCTTGATCAGGCCCTTGAGGAAATTGGCCGCGGCCTGCTTGGAAAACAGCCGCTTGAACCCCGCCCCGGGCGAAATCTTGCTGAACTTGGGCATCAGGCCTTCGGTCGACCAGACCAGGCGGTGCTGTATCAGGTTGCCGGCGATCGCCGCGAGGATCAGCAGCGACAGCGGCAGCGCGATCGCCCCGATGGTGCCCATCCCGACCGTCTGCATCATGCGCACGAGGCCGGCGCCATCGACCGGAATTTCATGCGCATGGACGATCAGCCCGCGCATGATGGTCGTAAGACTCGTGCTCATCTGCCCGGAGAACGACAGCAGGATCAGCGTCGCGCCCGCCAGCACGAACCAGGTATTGACCTCCTGGCTCTTGGCGACGTCGCCGCGCTCGAGCGCATCGTCCAACCGTTTTTGGGTCGGGTCTTCCGACTTTTCGCTATCGTCTTCGTCAGCCATCAGGGCTCGTCCTTGGCCTTACGAATAGGGCGCGAGCTCGCGCAGCGCGCCTCCGACGAATGTGAGGAAAGCGCCCATCATGGCGCCGACCACGACCAGCAGGATCAGGTATCCGATCATGATCGAGAGCGGCACCGCGACGAAATACACCTGCATCTGCGGCATCAGCCGCGACAGCACACCCAGCGCGACGTTGAAGACGAGACCGAACACCAGAAACGGCCCCGAGAGCTGAATGCCGACGCGGAACGCGTCGGCGGTGGTGCGGATGACGAGCTGCGTCACGTCGTTAACGATCGGGATCTCGCCCGGGGCGAACAGCCGGTAACTGTCATGCAGGCCGGCGATCACCAGATGATGCAGGTCGGTGGCGAAGATCATCGTGATGCCGAGCAGCGTCAGGAAATTGCCGACGATGATGCCCTGCTGGCCTTGAGTCGGATCGACCGCCGTCACAAAGCCGAGGCCGAGCTGCTGGGCGATGACGGAGCCGGCGACCTGCAGCGCCGAAATGGTCAGCCGCGCCGTCATCCCGAGCACCACGCCGATCAGCAGTTCCTGCCCGAGCGCGATCAGCACCGGCCCGGGCGAGCGCAGGTCCATCGTGTAGGCGGCCTGATGCAGCGGAAACAGTACCGCGGTCAGGATCAGCGCGACCACCAGGCGCACGCGCGCCGGCACGCTCAACTCGCCGACGCCGGGCAGCAGCATCACCATGGTGCCGATGCGCGCGAACATCAGGATGAAGGCGGCGCCGTAGGCGGGCAGGAACGAGACGTTGAACTGCATGTCTCGCGGCTCTCTGAAAACGTCGCCCCGGTGCAGTGTGACGCGATTCGCTCCGGAAAGCGCGAGTTCCATTCCTTCATCCACCCATGATGCGGGCGGCGATGCGGGTCATATGGCCCTGGAGAACGTCGCCCATGAACGGCAGCGCGATCAGCATCGCGGCGAAGATCGCCAGAATCTTCGGCACGTAGACGATGGTCTGCTCCTGGATCTGCGTCAGCGCCTGGAACAGCGAGATAATGACGCCGACGATGAGGCCGACCAGCATCAGCGGCGCCGAGACCAGCACCAGCGTGACGATCGCATCACGCGCAACGTCGAGAACTTCAGGCCCGGTCATTCAAGCTCCTTCGTCATCCTGAACCACCACCGCCCTCATCCTGAGGAGCCCGCCGGAGCCCGAAGGGCGAAGGCGCGGCGTCTCGAAGGATGGCGGCAAGCTCGGTGCTCGCGGCCATCCTTCGAGGCGCGCCCTGCGGGCGCTCCTCAGAGGGCGGTGTTTGAAGATGGCCACGAACATTGCTGGCGGCGATCAGATCGGCATTCGCATGATCTCTTCATAGGCGGCGATCACCTTGTCGCGCACCGAGACCATCGCCTCGATCGCGACCTCGGTTTCCGTGACGGCGGTCGCGACGTCGACGATGTTGGCCTTGCCGGCCGCCATCGCCTGCGATTGCGCATCGGACTTCTTGCCCGACTCGATCACCGAGCCGATCGCATCCTTGACCAGCGCGCCGAAGCTCGGCCCGGCCGAATCACCTCCGGCCCCGACGCCGCTCCCGCCCTTGGGCATGTTGGCGGAAGGATCGGCCAGGCGCGCAAGCTTGGCGTAGGCGCCCGCGGCGGAAAGCGGCGACACCATCATGGCCTCCTAGGGTGAAGCGTTGTCATGCGCGCAGCAGATCAATGGTGCGCTGGATCATGCGGCGCGTTGCACTGATGACGTTGACGTTGGCCTCGTAGGAACGCTGCGCCTCGCGCATGTCGTTCATCTCGATGACCGAATTGACGTTCGGATATTTCACGTAGCCGCTCTGGTCCGCGGCCGGATGCCCCGGCTCGTATTTGGTGCGGAAATCGGTCGGGTCCTGGCGCACTTTGCCCATCGTGACGGTGTTCGCCTCGAGCGCGCGGTCGACTTCGGAGCGGAAGGTCGGGATCTTGCGCCGGTAGGGATCGCCGCCCGGGCGCTGCGCGGTCGAATCCGCATTGGCGACGTTTTCGGCGATCACCTGCATGCGCCCGGTCTGCGCGCGCAGACCCGAGGCCGCGATCTGCATCGATTTGAGGAAATCCATGGCGGCCTGTCCTTACTTCTTGCGTATCACTTCTTGCCCATGGCGACTTTGAACAGCCCCATGCTGCGGCTGTAGAGCGAGGTGGCGGCCTGATAGTCCATCTGGTTGTTTGCCACCTTGATCATCTGATCTTCGAGGTTCACCGCGTTACCCGCTGGTTTGACGTCATAAAGCGGTCTCGAGGTGCCGAAATTGCCGGCCGAAGCCGGGCTTGCCAGGTGCGCCGGCGAGGTCAGCGCGAGCGCGAGCTGCTGGCCGCCTCCGGGCTGCGCCTGACGGCCGAAATCAATCGGCGTCAGATCCTTCGGCTGGAACTTCGGCGTGTCGGCATTGGCGACGTTTTCGGCGAGGATCTTCTGGCGCTCCTGGTGCCATTGCATCCGGGTCCGCAGCATGGAGAAAATCGGTACATCGGATATCGGCATGACCCTTCCTCTCAAGACTTGGATCGGCGGGCAGTAGGCAGACTTTGCCTAGGTCATGGTTAACGAGCCGTTAAATCGCCCGCCCGGCGCCTTGCTTGGGGCCTTTTTCCACCGTCCGTTAACCAAGAAATAGCTGTGCGGCCCGCACTGATGGGCGGAACCGGCATTTGCGTTTACACTTTGTTATTGCGTTGGACGGCTCGGGGGCTCGTCCCGGTGGATGTCAAGCGGAACAGAATCGCCAGACATCCCGGGGCACGCAAAGGCGGAGACCGCGAATGGATAGCATAGTCGGCACAGAGGGCTCGCTGCTCGTGCGGTTTGTCGTTGCTTTCGTGATCGTGCTCGCGCTGATCGGCATCACGTTCTGGCTGATCCGCCGGTTCGGCGGCGCGCGCGTCGGTTCCGCCGCTCAACGCGGCCGCGCGCCGCGCCTTGC
>JBBWZU010000479.1:0-3502 GCA_039649225.1 Hyphomicrobiales bacterium
GCCGGGTAGAATGCAAACGGGCTCTCGATCGGCAGGCCGGGGCGGCGGTCGCGCCGGTATTTGAGCCGCAGCATGCCGCCCTCGAGCGGGTGGATGCCTTCGAGCGGGATCATGGTGTTGAACCAGAGCAGCGTCGAGGTGACCGAGTTGAGCATCGCCGGACGATTGGCGGCGACACGGCGCAGGATCGTGCGGATGTGCTCCGGTGTGTAATAGGTCTCCCAGGCGGCGCGGTAGGCCGCTTCCCATTCGCTGTCGGACATCTTGGGATGATGCGAGACCCGATGGCTGAGGTCGTATTTGTTGAGGTCGCCGTCCATCCAGGTTCCCTTGCTCCAGAGCACCTTGTGGTCCTCCGAGCCGGGCAGGGGGGTGAGGAAGAAGAACTCCAGGATATCGACCGGCAGCTCGCGCTTGATGATCTCGATGTCGTGCAGGATCGATTCTTTGGTATCTCCGGGAAATCCCAGGATGTAGCCGGCGCAGGTGATGGCGCCGTTGTCGCCCCATTTCTGCAGCATCTCGCGGTAATCGGTGATCTTGTTCTGCCGCTTCTTGGCGCCGATCAGGTTGTCGGGATTGATGTTTTCCAGCCCGATGAAGACGCGCCGCGCGCCGCCTTTGGTGGCCTTCTCGATGAAGTTCGGAATCTTGTGGCAGAGCGTGTCGACCTGGATGGTGAAGCCGATATCCATTCCTTCGTCGACCTTCATCTTGATCATGCGGTCGAACAGCTCCTCCCACATCCCGTTGCGGGCGAGGTTGTCGTCGGTGATGAAGAACCGCTTGATCCCGCGCGCGTAGTTCTCGCGCACCGCGAATTCCAGGTCGTCGGCCGAGCGCACCCGGCTCTTGCGCCCTTGCACGTTGATGATGGTGCAGAACGAGCACTGGTACGGGCAGCCGCGGCCAAGATCGATGCTCGAGACCGTGCCGACGGTGCGGCGCACGATTTTGTGCGGGAGAATCGGGGCGGGCGAATTCTCCAGCGCCGGCAGGTCCTTCATGAAATTGTACAGCGGGGCGAGCTTGCCGGCCCAGGCATCGCGCAGCACCTGGTCGAGCCGGCCGTCCTCGGCTTCGCCGGCAAAGAACGAGATACCGAGCGCCTGCGCGGCGCGGATTTCCGGCGGCAATTCCGGCAGCATCGCAAGGCAGCCCGAGACGTGGAAGCCGCCGATGCACACCTGCATGCCGGCGGAGAGGAACGGCCGGGCGATGTCGATGGCGCGGGGAAACTGGTTCGATTGCACGCCGACCAGCCCGATCAGGGCGCGGCCGCCAGCCCGGCGGATCGCCCGGATGATCCGCTCCGGGCGCACCCGCCGGTTCGTCTCATCATACGTATGCAGGAGGATTTTAGTATTATCACCAAGGACTTGACGGCGCTGCGCGTCTTCCGCGAGGCCGTTGAGGCAGGCCAGCGTATTGGACGGAATGGCAGAACGAAGCCACTGGATCGGGTAACCGTCGTCGTCGTAATGGGACGGTTTGATGATGACAAAATGCAGCAGTGCGGGCGCAGCCTCGGCGGTCCGCCTCTCGGTCATGATCCGTGCCCGCTACCCGTGCCCAAGTGCCGGTGGGATAGGATAGCACGTTCAGGCTGATCCGGGCCAGTTCTCTTGAGTTTGGTTGTGGCGTGCCTATTTGGAGAACGGGGATAAACCGGATCGCAGCGCTAGGGTGGCGGCATCGCGCAAGATGCCGAAAACCTGCGCCATTCCGGGGCTTGCGGCCTTGACACTCTGGGCTCCCACAGTTAGAACCCGCCCACTTTTCGGCAGGCGGTGAGTTTTCCAGTCGGTACGGCGCATCACAGTGCCTCGATCCATGAAACTCAAACGCTGCCGCTGACAGCTAGACGTGTCAGAGACGGGTACATGACCGCGGCTTGCCGTGGTCCTCTGTGAAAGGTGAGCGCACCTCCG
The DNA here is from genome assembly GCA_039649225.1 of Hyphomicrobiales bacterium. Taxonomy (GTDB): domain Bacteria; phylum Pseudomonadota; class Alphaproteobacteria; order Rhizobiales; family Xanthobacteraceae; genus PALSA-894. Next base: position 1,932 of record JBBWZU010000479.1, read on the forward strand.
CACGATCCGCGGACGGCGCGCTTGGCGTTTTCGCGCGGACGATCCGCGCATCGGTGGCATGACGATGAGTCTTGCCCAAAGGGATGAAGCGAAGCGATGCCGACCATTAATCAGCTGATCCGCTCGCCGCGGGTGCCGCAGAAGTCGCGCAAGAAAGTGCCGGCGCTGCAGATGTCCCCGCAAAAGCGTGGTGTTTGTACGCGCGTCTACACGACGACCCCGAAGAAGCCGAACTCGGCGCTGCGCAAGGTCGCCAAGGTTCGCCTGACCAACGGCTTCGAGGTCATCGGCTACATCCCGGGCGAGGGGCACAATCTGCAGGAACACTCGGTGGTGATGATCCGCGGCGGCCGCGTCAAGGATCTGCCGGGCGTTCGCTATCACATCCTGCGCGGCGTGCTCGACACGCAGGGCGTCAAGAATCGCAAGCAGCGTCGGTCGAAATACGGCGCGAAGCGTCCGAAGTAAGCGGAGCCTAAGACAATGTCCCGCCGTCACAGCGCAGAAAAGCGCGAAATCAATCCGGACCCGAAGTTCGGAAATCTGGTCGTGTCGAAGTTCATGAACTCGATCATGTACCAGGGCAAGAAGTCGGTCGCCGAGCAGATCGTCTACGGCGCCTTCGACATCATCGAGGGCAAGACCAAGTCGAACCCGGTCGGCGTGTTCCAGCAGGCGCTGGACAACGTCATGCCGGCAATCGAAGTGCGCTCGCGGCGCGTCGGCGGCGCCACCTATCAGGTGCCGGTCGAAGTCCGCACCGACCGCCGCCAGGCGCTCGGCATCCGCTGGATCATCGCAGCCGCGCGCGATCGCAACGAAAAGACCATGGTGGAGCGGCTCTCGGCCGAGCTGCTCGATGCCTCCAATAGCCGCGGCAACGCGGTCAAGAAGCGCGAAGACACGCACCGCATGGCGGAAGCGAACCGCGCCTTCGCGCACTATCGCTGGTAACGGCGAACAGGATTTAGATTATGGCTCGCAATCATCCGATCGAGGACTATCGCAACTTCGGCATCATGGCGCACATCGACGCCGGCAAGACGACGACGACCGAGCGGATCCTCTATTACACCGGTAAGAGCCACAAGATTGGCGAAGTCCATGAAGGCGCTGCCACCATGGACTGGATGGAGCAGGAGCAGGAGCGCGGCATTACGATCACGTCGGCCGCGACGACTTGCATCTGGCGCGATCACCGCCTGAACATCATCGACACGCCCGGCCACGTCGACTTCACCATCGAAGTCGAGCGCAGCTTGCGCGTGCTCGACGGTGCGGTGTGCGTGCTCGACGGCAACCAGGGCGTCGAGCCACAGACCGAAACAGTTTGGCGGCAGGCCGATAGATACGACGTGCCCCGCATCGTGTTCGTCAACAAGATGGACAAGATCGGCGCCGACTTCTTCAACTGCGTCAAAGACATCATCGATCGCGTCGCCGGCAAGCCGGTGTGCCTCCAGCTGCCGATCGGGTCCGAGAACAACTTCCAGGGCGTGATCGACCTCATCAAGATGAAGGCGATCGTCTGGTCGGGCGAGGCGCTCGGCGCGAATTACGACGAGAAGGAG
>JBBWZU010000849.1:0-4349 GCA_039649225.1 Hyphomicrobiales bacterium
TATAAGGATTGGCCGAGATCGCGGTCTCGAAATCGGCGGCGAAAACTTGGCGGCCGGCGACCGTGCAGACGAACTTGTTCAGGATCTTGCGCGGAATGGTCTTTCCTTCCGCATCCTTGCGCTGGCCGTTTTCCATGACGTGCTGCACAAGCGCCTTCACCTCGACGATGTCGCCCTTGCGGGCTTCCTTTTTGTCGAGCTTGATGCGTGGCTTGATCGCGGTCGCCATGTGGTTCTCCGGTAATTCGATTAAGCGGCTCAGCCGCCGCAGCCGCCGATCGTGACCTTCACCTGCCGGGTCGCCGTGAAGAACGAGCCATCGTTCATCTTGGCGACCGCCGTGATGTTCTGGGTCGCCGCAAGGCGCACGCGGGTATTGGCCTCGGCAACGCCGCTCGCCGGCGAGAAGTGAAACGTCACCATGCCGCCATTCGGATTGCCGTCGGCGACGATCAGCACGTCGCTGACGTAAGACTGCTCGGTCATCGGGCTTTCGACCGACACGGTGAGCGGCACGGTATTCCCGTTCTCGGCGATCTCGGGCAGGTCGAGCTTCACCTTGCCTTCGGTGGCGACCTTGCCGCCAGTGAACTTCTTGATCAGGTCGGCCGAATCGTTGGCCGCCGCGGCCGGCGAGACCGCGGCGCCGAGCGCTGCTGACGCGAGCGCGCCCACGCCGAGGCCGACAACCTGCCGCCGATCCAGCCGAAGCATCATCTTGTCTCCTCGGCGTCCTGTCGCTGCTTTAGGTCGCGGCAGAACGCTGTTGTCATTAATGGCCACTGTGGAGGATAGTCTTCCCCCGGCGCGTCGTTTCGACCCAGCACGTAGTCGCAATTTTCCAAATGTGTAGACGTTGAAGTCCGACAATGCAACAAACTCAGGGTCTGTAGGACTGCGAACGCAAACGACAATATCATCCGGGAGGAGCCGGTCCGTGACACTCAGGTTCACTATGTTTTTGGCCGCGTTGGCCGTCACGGCGCTCGGCGCCGGCGCGATGGCGCAGGATGCCGACACCGAAAAGGGCCTCGAAAAATACCGCGCGATGATGCGCGAGGACCCCTGGAGCAATCCTGGCTTTCTCGACGTCGACCGCGGCGAGGCGCTCTGGACTACCGCGCGCGGGCCGAAGAACGTCACGCTGCAGCAGTGCGATCTCGGCAAGGGGCCGGGCAAGGTCGAGGGCGCCTTCGCCGAGCTGCCGCGCTATTTCGAGGATGCGGGCCGGGTGATGGACGCCGAGACGCGCATCCTGTGGTGCATGGAGAAGCTCCAGGGTTTTGTTGCTGCCGACCTTGTTAAAAAGCCGCATCCCGGCGGCGGCCAGCCGGTAAAGGAACTCGGTGCGATCGCGACCTACGTAGCAAGCAAATCATCGGGCGAGAAATTCGCCGCCAAGTTCGCGCACCCGAAGGAACAGGAAGCCGCCGCGCTCGGCGAGACGCTGTTTTATCGCCGTTCCGGCCCGTTCGATTTTGCCTGCGCGACCTGCCATTCGCAGTCGGGCCTGCGCATCCGCCTGCAGGGCCTGCCGTTCCTGGCCGAGAAGAAGGAAGCGCAAAAAGTCGTCGGCGAGTGGCCGGCCTACCGCGTCTCCTCGACCCACGTCATGACGATGCAGCATCGCATGTATGACTGCTACTGGCAGATGCGCATGCCCGAGGTCGAGCTCGGCTCGGAGGCGAGCGTGGCGCTGATTTCCTTTCTCACCCGGCAGGCCGAGGGCGGCGAGATCGCCGTTCCGGGCCTGAAGCGGTAAAGGTCAAGCAACATGCGTCTGACATTGGCCATCATCCTCGCGTTCACCGCCACCCCCGCGCTGGCGCAACAGAAGATCGATCCGGCGCGCGCCGATGCCGTCATCAAGTCCGCTTTCCCGACCGCGCCGGCCGACTGGGCCGCGCGCCTGACCGGCGACGAGACGATGCAGCAATGCTCGGCCGCGCGGAACAGTCCCGCCAAGGACATCGCCGAGGTGATCAGCAAGCGCGAGCAAGCCAGCGTCGTCTATCCACCCGACAACAATTTCATCGGCGACTGGAAAAAGGGCGAGGCGCTGGCGCAATCCGGCTACGGCCTGCGTTTCACCGACTATCCGGCGCGGCAGGCCAACGGCGGCAATTGCTACGCCTGTCACCAGATCACCAAGAAGGAAGTCAGCTACGGCACGCTCGGCCCGAGCCTGTCGGAATACGGCAAGCTGCGCGAGTTCAAGCCGGAGGCGGTAAAGGCGGCTTACGAGAAGATTTACAACTCTCATGTCGCCCTGCCCTGCTCCACCATGCCGCGCTTCGGCGCGAACAAGATTCTCACCATGGAGCAGATCAAGGACGCGGTGGCGCTGCTGATGAGTCCGGAGAGCCCGGTGAATACCGGGCAATAGAGGAGCTGCCATGTCGACCACACGACGCGGAATGATCGGTGCGCTCGCGGCCTCGGGCGCGGGCCTGGCAACGGCGGCACTCGCGGCACCCGGCGCGCTCGATCTTGCGACGGTGAAGAAGGATACGGACTTCGCCTGCCTTTATCATTGCGATTTCGGCGATCCGCAGCGCTTCTCGGCGATGCTGCAGAACATGAACAACCACTACTCGGCCTACGACTTCGACACCTTCAAGCTCAAGCTGGTGATGGTCGTGCACTCGGCCGGCATCAAGTTCTTCCTCGACGATCTCTCCGGCACGCCGTGGGAGAAGGAGGCGATCGATCCGGAGATCTACCAGCGCTTCGTCGCGCTGACCAAATACGGCGTCGAGGCGTATCTGTGCCAGATCACTTACAAACGGCTGAACATCGATCCGGCCAAGACGCGCAAGGACGAGTTCTTGCGCTTCGTGCCGTCCGGCGTGGCGACGGTCGCGGAATTGCAGAGCAAAGGATTTGCGTATTTGAAGGTGGGGTGAGTCGAGCCCTCATCCTGAGCGCGCGCATCACACTCCGACCTCATCCTCTGAGGCACGAGCGCAGCGAGCCTCGAAGGATGGCCGCGGACGCAGAGCTTGCCGCCATCCTTCGAGACGGCCGCTACGCGGCCTCCTCAGGATGAGGGCGGTATTGGTTGAGCCCTCATGCTGAGGAGCGCGGCTGCAAGCCGCGCGTCTCGAAGCACGAGGGCGCTTGCACGGTGTTTGCGGCCATGGTTCGAGACGCGTCGCTGCGCGACGCTCCTCACCATGAGGTCTTCGAGACGCGTGCTTCGCGGGCGCCGCGGCGTGCCGCCCGCGTTCTCGCGCCGCTCACATCACCAAGTTCGGTGCTGCCGGCATTCACCGCGCTCCGGCGCGCACCTCAACACCGCCGCGCGCATCCAGGAGCGCCGCCGCCCCCTCCCCAAGCACGGTCGCGCGTTCGGCGGGCGAGAGCGATGCGGCGCGCACCTGCCGGACGCATTCCGGCGTTCCCATGTCGAATGGATAGTCGCTGCCGAGCAGCACGTGCCCGGCCCCGGCGCTGCGCACCAGGAATTCGAGTGCGGGCGCGCCGTGCAGGATCGTGTCGTAGTAGAAGCGGCGCAGCGAGGCCTGCGGCGAGATCTTCAGATTGACCTTTGGCTCGCCGCGCACCTGCCAGCCGTGCACCCAACGATCGGCCTGGTAGGGCACGAACCCGCCACCATGGGCGAGGCAGATCTTCAGGCTTGGGAAGCGCTCCATCACGCCGCCGAACACCAGTGAGGCGGCTGCGATCGTGGTGTCGACCGGATTGCCGATCAGGTTCGCAAGATAATACGACTTCAGCCGCTCCGCGCCGGCGACGCCGACCGGGTGGATCAGGATGAAGGCGCCGAGCGCGGCCGCCTGCGCCCACACTGGCTCGAGCGCCGGATCGTCGAGGTTGCGGCCGTTGATATTCGAGCCGATATGCGCACCCACAAGGCCAGCGCCGATCGCGCGCGCCAGCTCGTCCGCCGCCAGCTCCGGCGCCTGCATCGGCAGGGTCGCGATCCCCTTGAAGCGGTTCGGATGCGCGGCGACGAGTCGGGCGATCTGGTCGTTCTGGAGGCGCGCGGTCGCCGCTGTGAGTTGCGCCTCCTGGCCGTAGAGGAAGGTCTGCGGCGTGTTCGACACGACCTGCATGTCGACCTCGGCGGCGTCCATGTCGCGCAAACGCCGCTCCAGGTCCCAGCCGCCGCGCGGAAACGGCCGATAGGCGGAGCCGGCCACCTCGAGCACGCCGTATTCGGAGTCGATCGGGGTGAGCTTGACCCCGGCGCCCGGCGCCTCGCGCTGCAGCAGGCGGATCGTGTCCTCGGCGAGCACATGGGCATGAACGTCTATCACCGTCATCGTGTGTCCTTTGCGGGTGGTCAGCTCTTCTCGAACGCCTTTGTGGCATCGGCGGCGGAT
>JBBWZU010000006.1:0-5747 GCA_039649225.1 Hyphomicrobiales bacterium
GGCGTCTATTACCTGCTGATCGCGCTCGGGCTGTCGCTGATCTTCTCGCTCGGCGGCATCGTCAATCTGGCGCACGGCGCGTTCTATGCGATCGGCGCCTATCTGGCGGTGCTGCTCAGCAACCGCATCGGATTCATCGGCAGCTTCCTGGCGGCACCCGTTCTCGTTGGACTCATCGGCGTTGCGATCGAGCGATTTCTGTTTCGCCGCTTCTATCGTTCCGACCCGATCCTCTCGCTGCTGCTCACCTTCGGGCTTGCGATGGTGGCCGAGCAGGCTTTGCGCATGATCTTCGGCGCTTCGCCGCTGCCCTATTCGATGCCGTCGGAACTGCGCGGCCAGGTGTTCATCGGCGACTTCATCTATTCGTACTACCGGCTGATGATGCTTGGCGTCGCGGCCATCGCCGTCACGTCGATCTGGCTGCTGATCTACCGTACGCCGTTCGGCCGCGTGGTGCGTGCCGGCGTGCAGAGTCCCGAAATGGTGGGCGCGCTTGGCATTTCGCTCGAGCCTTACATGATGGCGATCGCCGCCATCGGCGTTGGTCTCGCGGGCCTTGCCGGCGTGCTGCTCGCCCCGATCGTGACCATTCATCCGGCGATGGGATCCGAGATTCTCACCGCCGCCTTCGTGGTGGTGGTGATCGGCGGGCTCGGGTCGTTCTGGGGAGTGGTTGCGGCAGCCTTGCTGGTCGGCGTGGTGCGCGGCCTCACGGTCTATTTCGAGCCGGCCGCAAGCGAAGCCTCGATGTACCTGCTGATGGTGCTCGTGCTGCTGTTTCGCCCGCGCGGCCTGTTCGGCGAGCGCATTCTGAGGTTCGAATGAGCCCGATGCCGCGGAAATACCGGCCGCTGCTTATCGCCGCCGCCGTGCTGCTCGTGCTGCCGCTCGCGCTCTTTCCGCTTGGCCTGACGCTGACGACCGCGACCGATGTGGTGATCTTCGCCATTGCCTGCATGGGATTGAACATCCTGGTCGGCCATACCGGGCTGGTGTCGTTCGGCCATGGGGCGTTCTTTGGCCTCGCCGGCTATGCGGCCGCGCTGTCCCAGCGCCACTGGTTTCCCGAAAGCATCATCATTCCGGCACTGTTCGCGATCGGCAGCGTCATGCTGTTCGCGTTCCTCGCCGGCTTTCTCATCTTGCGGCGCCGCGGCGTCTATTTTTCGCTGTTGACGCTCGCGCTCTCGGCGATGCTGTTCGCCGTCGCGTTCCGCTGGACGGCGGTGACCGGCGGCGAGAGCGGGCTCGGCGGCGTGGTGCGCCCCATCGTGCTCGGTATCGACCTCGGAAAGCCCTGGATCTACTACGCGCTCGTCGCGGCGGTCGGACTCTTGGTCACGGTGTTGCTCTGGCGCTTCCATCGTTCCCCGATCGGCAGCGTCCTCGTGGCAATCCGCGAGAACGAGCAGCGCGCGCGCTTCATCGGCTATCCGACGGATCGCTACAAACTGTTCGCCTTCACGGCTTCGGCCACGATCACGGCATTGGCCGGGACGCTCTCCGTGTTCCATCACCGCTTCGCGTCTGCTGACCCGGTCTCGGTGGCGTTTTCCGGCGAATTGCTGGCAATGGTGGTGATCGGCGGCATGCGCTCGTTCCTCGGTCCGGCGCTCGGCGCCTTGTTCTTCATCCTGTTTCGCGAATTCCTGTCGATCTGGACGCCGAACTGGCTGTTGTTCTTCGGTCTTCTGTTTGTCGGGTTCATCGTCTTTTCGCCGACCGGCCTCGTCGGCGTCGCCGCGCGTCTTTATGCCCCGTTCCGCAAGCGCGAGATCGAAGCCTCCGCGATGGCCGGCCGCGCGATCGTGCAGGACGCGCCATTGCCGGCCGTGCTTGCCAACCGCCAGGCGCCCGACGGTCCGGTGCTGATTGCACGCGAGTTGGCCAAGAGCTTCGGCGGAATTCGGGCGGTGGTGAATGCCGATATTATCGTTCCCGATCGCACGCTGCATGCGCTGATCGGCCCGAACGGCGCCGGCAAGACCACCGCGTTCAATCTGATCTCCGGCATGTTCGCCCCCGACAAAGGCTTCATCACGGTCGCCGGGCAGTCCGTCCTGGGTCTCGCCCCCGAGGACATTACGCACGCCGGCGTCGGCCGCTCGTTCCAGATCACCAATTTGTTCGGCGGATTGCCGGTGGAAGAGAACATGCGCCTTGCCGTACAGGCGCGCAGCGCCAAACGCTTCGCCTGGTGGGCGTCGGCGCAGGATCTGTCCGACATCAATGCCGAGACCACCGCGTTCATGTCCTATCTCGGCCTTTCCGGCATGGAACACGCTGAGGCCGCATCGCTCTCCTATGGCGGGCAGCGATTGCTCGACATGGGGCTCGCGCTCGCCACCGCGCCGCATATCCTGCTGCTCGACGAGCCGCTCGCAGGGCTTGCGGCCGCCGAGCGCACGCGCGTCGCCGCGCTGGTGAAGACGATCTCCACCCATATTCCGGTGCTGCTGGTCGAGCACGACATCGATCGTGTATTCCAGATCGCCGACGCTGTCACCGTGATGAACGAAGGCAGCGTGCTGGTGCACGGCAGTGTCGATGAGGCGCGCAACAACGCCAAGGTCCGCGAAGTCTACATCGGCTCCGGCAGCGCGCATGTGGCCGCGCAGGTGCCGCCCTCGGCCGCTGGCGCGACCACGTTGCTCAGCGTGGAGAAGATCGACACGTTCTATGGCAAGAGCCACATCATCAATGGCGTGTCGCTCGACGTATCCGAGAACGAGATCGTGGCGCTGCTCGGCCGCAATGGCGCTGGAAAATCCACGCTGCTGAAAACGCTGATCGGCATCGCGCCACCGGAGAACGGCTCGATCAAGCTTGCCGGCGAGGAGATCGCGCGGCTTGCCTCGGCGCCGATCGCGCGCCGCGGTATCGGCTATGTGCCGCAGGGCCGCGGTCTGTTCGCCGGCATGACGGTCGCGGACAATCTCGCGCTCGGCCGCCTGAAACGCCAGACCGGCGCCGGCGTGCATTGGGATGACGACCGCATCGTGTGGGTGTTTCCACGCCTCGCGAAGCGCTGGTACACGCCGGCCGACTATCTGTCCGGCGGCGAGCAGCAGATGGTCGCGGTCGCGCGCGCGCTCGCCGGTGACGTGCGATTGCTGCTGCTCGACGAGCCGTTCGAAGGGTTGTCGCCCGCGATCACCGAGGAGCTGTTCGAAGCGTTCAACCGCTTGCGCTATGAAATCGCCATGGTGATTGTCGATCACCATCTCGATCTTGCGCTTGCGCTGTCGGATCGCACCGTGATTCTCGAGCGCGGGTCGGTGAGCTGGACCGGACAATCGAAACTGCTGCGTGACGATCTCGATCTGCGACGGCAGAAATTGTGGATGTAGAAGGAACAAGCATGCCGCGGGTTGCCATCATCGGATCGGGTCTCATCGGCCGCGCCTGGGCCATGGTGTTCGCGCGCGCGGGCTGGGACGCCGCGATGTACGATGCGGTCGGGGGCGTTGCCGAAAAGGCGCTCGGTCTGGTCGCCGAAGGACTGGATGAACTGGCCAGGCATGGACTGGTGCGGGACCCGAAGGGCGCGGCGGCCCGGGTGCGTGCTGCCAAGAGCGTGGCGGATGCGCTCGACGGCGTCAGCTATGTGCAGGAGAATGTACCGGAAACGCTCGATGCCAAGCGCGCGATCTTCGCCGAGCTTGACGCGCTTGCCGCGCCGGACGCGATTCTCGCCTCCTCTTCGTCGGCTATTGTCGCGAGCCTGTTCACCGAAAGCCTCGCGGGCCGCGCGCGTTGCCTCATCGCGCATCCGGTCAACCCGCCGCATCTGGTGCCGATTGTCGAGCTCGTCGGCGCACCGTGGACCGCGCCGGAGACCATCGCGCGCGCCAAGGAGGTCTACGAGCAGATCAATCAGGTGCCGATCGTGGCGCGCCGCGAAGTCGAAGGCTTCATCCTCAATCGCCTGCAGGGCGCGCTGCTGGCCGAGGCATTTCGCCTGGTCGGCGAGGGCTATGTCTCGCCGCAGGATCTCGACAAGACCATCAAGGACGGTCTCGGCCTGCGCTGGTCGTTCATGGGGCCGTTCGCGACGATCGAGCTCAACGCGCCCGGCGGCATCGCGGACTACTGCGCGCGCTACACCGGCTTCTACAAGCGGCTGCAATCCGACCCCGCCGGTGTCGACGTGTACGAAGACGCCAATATCGCGCGCATCCTGAAAGAGTGGGGCGAGGCGGCAACGTCGGAGCAGCTCGCCGCGCGCACGCGCTGGCGCGATCAGCAACTCGCCGCGCTGGCCGCGCATAAGAAGGCCGCGGCGCCGCCGCCCTAAAGCGCGTCCGGTAAAAGTGGAGGCCGGTTTCTGTCCGGACGCGCGATAAATCAAAGCGCGCGCGAGGCGATCGGCACGCGCCTGTCCCCGACCTCGACTGTCGTGGCCTCGATGCCGAACACCTCGGCAAGGCGTTCAGGCGTCAATGCCTCGGCCGGCGGGCCGTCCGCCACCAGCGCGCCGTGATCCATCACCAGCACACGGTCGGCAAAGCGCGCCGCAAGGCTCAGATCGTGCATGATGGCGAGGATCGCATTGCCGCCGCGCGCGGCCTTTCGCAGCAGCTCCATCACGGTCAATTGATGGCGCGGATCGAGCGCGGCGGTCGGCTCGTCGGCGAGCAGCACGGGCGCCTGCGTCGCCAGCGCGCGGGCGAGGGCGACGCGCGCCCGCTCGCCGCCGGACAACGTGGTCACGGCGCGTTCGGAGAATTCCATCGTCTCGGTGGTGACCAGCGCGTGTTCCACGGCCACGCGATCCTGCGCCGACGCTGATGAAAACGGATCGGCGTGCGGCGCGCGGCCGAGCATCACGATCGCCACCACCGGCATCGGCCAGTAGAACACGTGGCCCTGTGGCAGATAGGCGACCTGCCGCGCCCGCTCGCGGTCCGACAGCGTGCCGAGCGCGCGTCCGCCGAGCGCGATCGTGCCATCGGCCGGCGTGAGGCCCGCCAGCGCGCGCATCAGCGTGGTCTTGCCGGCACCGTTAGGACCGACCATGGCGACGAACTCGCCGGCGCGCAGCGTGAAGCTCGCATCGCGCACGATCGTGGCGCGGCCGAGCCGCACGGTCACGCCTTTCGCCGCCAGAGCGTCGCTCATGAGGGTGAGCCCTCCAGCATGCGCCGCTCGCGGAAGATCATGGCGAGGAACACCGGAACGCCGATCAGCGCGGTGACGACGCCGAGTTTGATCTCGACGACCGAGGGGCCGAGCCGCACCGCGACATCGGCGGCAAGCACCAGCGCCGCTCCGCACAGCGCCGCGGGCAGCATCAGGCGCGCCGGATCGGAGCTGACGGCGCGGCGCACCAGATGCGGCGCGACCAGCCCGACGAAACCGACCGCGCCGGCGACCGCAACGGCTGCGCCGACGCCGAGCGCAACGCCGATCACCACCATCATGCGGGTGCGCGAAATATTAACGCCGAGCGAGGCCGCGCCGTCCTCGCCGAGCGTGAGCGCGCGGAATGCCCGCGCATTCGCCGCCAGCGCGATCCAGCTTGCCACCATGAACGGCGCGGCGATCATCAGATGGTCGACCGAGCGGTCTTCCAGCGAGCCGAGCAGCCAGAACGCGATCTCCAGCGCGACGAACGGGTTGGGCGCGAGGTTGAGGATCAGCGCGGTGGCGGCTCCGGCAAAGCTCGCGAGTGCGAGGCCCGCGAGCAGCGTCACCGTGAGGCTGGCGCGGCGGCCCGCAATGGCGACGAGGCCGGCGATCGA
>JBBWZU010000091.1:0-11302 GCA_039649225.1 Hyphomicrobiales bacterium
TATAGCGCGCGACCTCGCCGCGATCCGGCCGCTGCGCCATCTCGTCGGCGATTTCTTTTACGACACTTCCGAGGTCGGGCATTGCTCATCCTGTAGGGCGGGCAAAGATGCGTCGCATCGTGCCCGCGCAAATCTGCCGCACAAGATGGCGGGCACGCTGCGCTTCGCCCGCCCTGTACCGCCGCCGTCACGCAGCAAATCCCGCACCAAAAAAGGGCGCCCTTTGCGGGGCGCCCTTGAGGTGACCGCACGATCCGCGGTCGGGAGGAGCCGATAATCAGCCCGAATAATACATCACGTATTCGACCGGGTGCGGCGTGTGCTCGAACTTGATCACCTCGGTCATCTTCAGCTCGATATAGGCGTCGATGAAGTCGTCATCGAACACGCCGCCGGCTTTGAGAAAATCGCGGCCTTTGTCCAGGCTCACCAGCGCTTCGCGCAGGCTGCCGCACACCGTCGGGATTTTCTTGAGCTCCTTCGGCGGCAGGTCGTAGAGGTCCTTGTCCATCGCGGGACCCGGATCCATCTTGTTCTTGATGCCGTCGAGGCCGGCCATGAGCATCGCGGCGAAGCCGAGATACGGATTGGCGAGCGGATCGGGGAAGCGGACCTCGACGCGCTTGGCCTTCGGATTGTTGGTGAACGGGATGCGGCAGGAGGCGGAGCGGTTGCGCGCCGAATAGGCGAGCAGCACCGGCGCCTCGAAGCCCGGGACCAGGCGCTTGTAGGAATTGGTCGACGGGTTGGTGAAGGCGTTGATCGCCTTGGCGTGCTTGATGATGCCGCCGATGTAATGCAGGCAGGTCTCGGAGAGATCGGCGTATTTGTTGCCGGCGAACACCGGCTTGCCGCCCTTCCAGATCGACTGGTGGCAGTGCATGCCCGAGCCGTTGTCGCCGTAGACCGGCTTGGGCATGAAGGTCGCGGTCTTGCCGTAGATATTGGCGACCTGGTGGATGCAGTATTTGTAGACCTGCAGATGGTCGGCCATCGTGACCATCGGGCCGAACTTCAGGCCGAGCTCATGCTGGGCCGAGGCCACCTCGTGGTGATGCTTCTCGACCTTGGCGCCCATCTTGGCCATCGCGGCGAGCATCTCGCCGCGCATGTCCTGCGCCGAATCCTGCGGCGGGACCGGGAAGTAGCCGGCTTTGGTGTTGATGCGGTGGCCGAGGTTTCCGCCTTCGTATTGCGTGTCGTAGTTGGTCGGCAGCTCGATCGAGTCGACCTTGTAGCCGGTATTGTACGGGTCGGCCTTGAAGCGCACGTCGTCGAACACGAAGAACTCGGCCTCGGGCCCGAAGAAGATCTGGTCGCCGACGCCCATGGACTTGACCATGGCCTCGGCCTTCTTGGCGATGCCGCGCGGATCGCGATTGTAGGGCTCGCCGGTGGTCGGCTCGAGAATGTCGCAGACGATCGAGAGCGTGGTCTCGGCGAAGAAGGGGTCGATCACCGCGGTCGCGGGGTCCGGCATCAGGCACATGTCGGACTCGTTGATCGCCTTCCAGCCGGCGATCGAGGAGCCGTCGAACATCATGCCTTCCGAGAACATGTCTTCATCGACCATGCCCTTGTCGAAGGTCACGTGCTGCCACTTGCCGCGCGGATCGGTGAAGCGAAGGTCGACGTATTTCACGTCGTCGTCCTTCATCATTTTCAGCACATCTTTTGCCGTCGTCATGGGTCGCGTTTCCCTTGTGGATGAAATTCCCCGCGAGACACGCGCCCGCGGTTAGATGGCGTCAATCCCGGATTCGCCGGTCCTGATCCGGATCGCTTCCTCGATGTTCGAGACGAAGATCTTGCCGTCCCCGATCCGGCCGGTCTGGGCGGCACGCCGGATCGCCTCGACGGCTTTTTCGACCATGTCGTCGCCGAGGACAACTTCGATCTTCACCTTGGGGAGAAAATCCACGACGTATTCGGCGCCGCGATACAGTTCGGTATGACCCTTTTGACGGCCGAAACCCTTGGCTTCGGTGACCGTAATGCCTTGCAGCCCCACTTCCTGAAGGGCCTCCTTCACCTCGTCGAGTTTGAAGGGCTTTATGATCGCTTCGAGCTTTTTCATTACGCCTTTTGCCTCCCGGTTCCGCTGGCGAACCGCGCCGTTGCCGGAGCCGCGTCCCGATTTAGCAGGGTCCATGCCAAGCCGGCACGCGCGCCGGAAACGTTGATTTCAGAGCGGGTTATCGGCATGGAATGCCCCTTGCCGAATCAATCTAGCGAGTCGAGTGGCTAAAAAATAGACGAAAGGTCTGTTTTGTAGGCAGTCGATGTGCTCGCCCTTTTCGCATGGTCGCGACGGCGCTTTTTCAGGCGGGGGCCGCTTAACGCGCGGGCGATAGCGGCTGCACCGGCGCGCGTGGAGCGTTAGCTTGAGACTTATGATCGAACTTCTGACGCCCAACGAAATGTCCGCATGCGACCGGCTCACCATCGCGGGTGGGGTGCCGGGCATTGTGCTGATGGAGAAGGCTGGCCGCGCGGTGGCCGATGCGGTGGCGCGCCATCCGCTCGGGACGCGCGTGGTGGCGGTCTGCGGTCCGGGCAACAATGGCGGCGACGGGTTCATCGCGGCGCGCGTCCTCGCCGAGCGCGGCTATCCGGTGCAGGTCATGCTGCTCGGTGACGCCGCAGCGCTACGCGGTGATGCCGCCGAGGCGGCGCAACGATGGGGACGGCCGATCGGCGCGGCGGCACCCGGTATGCTCAGCGCTGCCGGCGTCATCATCGATGCGTTGTTCGGCGCCGGGCTCAATCGCGCTGTCGACGGCGTGGCGCGCGTCATGATCGACGCGATGAACGCGAGCGGCGCGCCGGTCATTGCCGTCGACCTGCCGAGCGGGATCAATGGCGCGAGCGGCGCCGTGATGGGGGTGGCCGTAGAGGCCACTGAGAGCATCACGTTCTTTCGCCGCAAGGTCGGCCACGTGCTGCTGCCGGGGCGGCTGCACGCCGGTGCGGTGCGCGTTGCCGATATCGGCATTCCGGAGAGCGTGCTCGAGCAGGTCCAGGTCAGGACGTTCGCCAACGGTCCGGAGCTGTGGGGGCCGTTTCCAATTCCGCGGCTCGACGGGCACAAATATGCGCGCGGCCATGCGGTGGTGGTGTCGGGCGACATTTCATTTACCGGTGCGGCACGGCTCGCGGCACGCGCCGCGCTGCGCGCCGGCGCCGGGCTGGTGACGCTGGCAAGCCCGCGCGCGGCGCTTGCCGTCAATGCGGCCGCGAGTCTGGCCGTCATGGTGCGTGCCGTCGATGGCGCCGCGGAGCTGACCGCTTTGCTGGCCGACAAGCGCCTCAACGCCGTGGCGCTCGGGCCCGGGCTCGGCGTCGGGGAGGCGACGCGGGCCTTGGTCGCGGCCGCACTCGAGGGCGACCGCGCGGTGGTGCTCGATGCCGATGCGCTTACCAGCTTCCAGGACGATCCGGCTGCGCTGTTTCGCGCCGTCGCGGCGCGCGATCGGCCCGTGGTCCTGACCCCGCACGGCGGAGAGTTCGCACGGTTGTTTGGAAAAGACCAGCAAGCCGCTCGATTAGCATCAAAATTGGAGCAAGCGCGCGCTGCCGCCAAGGCCGCGGGCGCCATGGTCCTGCTCAAAGGCCCCGACACGGTGATCGCGGCGCCCGATGGCCGTGCGGCGATCAACGAGAACGCGCCGCCTTGGCTCGCGACGGCGGGCGCGGGCGACGTGCTGGCCGGGATCATCACGGGCTTGTTGGCGCAGGGCATGCCGGCACTCGAAGCCGCCTGTGCGGGCGTCTGGCTGCACGGCGAAGCCGGCAGCGCGGCCGGGCCGGGACTGATCGCCGAAGACTTATCCGAAGCCCTGCCGGTGATTTACCGGCGTCTGTTCGAGCGGCTCGAAAACTAACGCGTCTACGTCACCTCGAACCACGTGGTCGTGCCATTCGCGGTACCGATGCCGCTCGCCTGCAGCAGCCATTTTCCGAGATTGTCGGCCACGAAGGCGATGCGCGTCGTCTGCTGCGGAACGCACAGGATCGTATCGAGCCAGAACGGTTTCCAGCCATCATCGAGCGCGTCGAGCAGCCGCACCGCATGGCCGTGAATGTGCAGCACGCTTGGGTTCACGGCGCCGTTCTTGATGGCGAGTTGCACGGTGCGGCCGCGCTTGACCGCGAACAGCGGCTTTTCCGGCATGCCGGCGCGGTCGGGATCGAGCGGCAGATCGATCCGCAATGCGCCGCGAAAGTCCATGCGTTCGGGCAACGGATTGGCTGGCAGCGGTTTTATGTCCGCGCGCGGCGCCGGACGGGCGGGGGCGTGCGCCGCGTAGACCAGACGTCCGATCGGCAGGTCCGTGTCGCCATTTTGCAGAACGAGCGGCGCGACGCTGCCGGGCTCCAGCACCGCATCGAGGAAAACATCGGCGCGGTTGCCCGGCGAGAGCGTGATACGGCCCTCGCGTGCCGCGAACGGCTCGGCCGGCTGGCCGTCGATCGCCATCACCATCACGGGATGGCGGTCGATGCGCAGCGTGATGAGCCGGTCGTCGGCGGCGTTGATCAGGCGCAGCCGCACGCGCTCGTTGGCGCCCAGCGGAATATCGAGCGCCGGGAGGCCGTTGATGGTGAAGACCTGGGCCGTCGGCTGGAGAAGAGCGGGTGGCCAGGCATCGAGGATCAGCACGACGTCGCGATCGACGTCGACCGCTTCGGTCTCCTCGACGATGAGCGCCCCGTGCAGCGCGCGACTCTGCTGCCGGCGGACCGCGGCGCGGTACCAATAGGTCCCGGCGTCGGGGGGCACGAAGCGGTAGTCGAAGCTGGCGTTTGGCGCGACCGGCTTCTGGGTCAAAGACGTTCCGTCGAACGCGTTCGGCACCCGCACGCCATGCCAGTGGATGGCGGTGTCGGCCGGCAGCTCATTGTGCAGACGCACTTTGAGTTCATCGCCGCGCCGGATCCGCAGGTTCGGGCCCAGAACCACGCCGCTATAGCCCCAGATCGCCGTCGTTTCGTGCTCGGGGCCGCGCAGCGGCGCGATCCCGGGCTTGGCCCGCAAGACCCGAAAACCGTCGGACGGCGCCGGCTGCGCGCGCAGGCAAGCGGGAAACAGTGTGGCGGCGGCCGCCGCCCCGCTTGCGGCGATCAGCGAGCGGCGCGAAACCTGCGGGTTCGGGGTGGTCGCCATCCGGCCTGATTATCGCGCTTTCGGCCCCGCCGCGAGCCGATTCCGGCTCGCCGCTGGACTGACGTATTTTCGTCCCTATTTCTATGGTGCTTGCGTGCAACCGTGATATAAGCCGCGCCGCCTGAGCGGGTATGCTTGGCGGGTGTGGCGGAACTGGTAGACGCAGCGGCTTTAGGTGCCGCCGCCGAAAGGCTTGGGGGTTCGAGTCCCTTCACCCGCACCACGCGGCCCTTGCAAGCCGCGATGATTTCGAGCCATTCAGACGCAGCCGCCAGCCGGACGCCAGAACAACAGACGAGCATTATTTAGCCATGCAAGTTACCGAAACACTCTCGGACGGATTGAAGCGCGAATTTCGCGTGGTGGTCCCCGCCAACGACCTTGATTCGAAGGTCAGCACCCGCCTTGACGAGCTCAAGGGCACGATTCGCATCAATGGCTTTCGCCCCGGCAAGGTGCCGGTCGGGCATCTCAAGCGGATGTACGGCCGTTCGGTGATGGCGGAAACGATCGAGGCGATGGTGCGCGACGCCAATGCGCAGATCGTCACCGAGCGCGGCTTTCGGCTTGCGATGGAACCGCAGGTCAAGCTGCCGACCGAGGAAGCCGCCATCAACGCGGTCTTCGAGGGCAAGTCCGACCTCGACTACTCGGTCACCATGGAGGTCCTGCCCAAGATCGAGCTGAGCGACTTCAAGGACATCAAGATCGATCGGCTGACCGCCGATGTCGCCGACAGCGAGATCGATGAGGCGATCGGCCGCATCGTCGATCAGAATCGTCCCTTTGCGCCCAAGGGCGAGGGCGCCGAAGCCGCCAATGGCGACAAGGTGACGGTCTCGTTCAAGGGAACGATCGACGGCGTGGCCTTCGAAGGCGGCGCGGGCGAGGACATTCCGGTGGAGCTCGGTTCGAAGTCGTTCATCCCGGGATTCGAGGAGCAACTCGTCGGCATCAAGGTCGGCGAGACCCGCACCATCAAGACGCCGTTCCCGGAGAACTATCTCAAGGCCGAGCTCGCCGGAAAGAATGCCGAGTTCGAAGTCACCGCCAAGGCGATCGACACGCCCGGGCAAGTGACCGCCGACGATGCCTTCGCCAAGCAGCTCGGCCTGGAGTCGATCGCCAAGCTGCGCGAGGCCGTGAAAGAGCGCATCGCGCGCGAGCACGCGACGGCAAGCCGTTCCAAGCTCAAGCGCCAGTTGCTCGATGCGCTCGACGAACGCCACAAGTTCGAGCTGCCGCCGACGCTGGTCGACCAGGAGTTCGAGAACGTCTGGCAGACGGTGGAAAACGACCTCAAGAGCCAAGGCCGCACCTTCAAGGACGAGGGCACCAACGAGGACGACGCCAAGGCCGAATATCGCAAGATCGCGGAGCGGCGGGTGCGCCTCGGGCTGGTGATTGCCGAAATCGGCGACAAGAACGGCATCAAGGTCACCGACGACGAAGTCTCGCGCGCGGTCGTCGACAAGGCGCGCCAGTTCCCCGGCCAGGAGCAGCAGGTCTGGGACTATTACAAGAACAATCCACAGGCGGTCGCCAGCCTGCGCGCCCCGATCTATGAGGAAAAGGTCGTCGACTTCCTGACCGAGCTCACCCAGGTGACCGACAAGAAGGTCTCGCGCGAGGAGCTTTACAAGGACGACGAGGCCGACAAGGCGACGGTTTGACGCCGTTAGCCATTCGGCCCTATGCCGCTGGTGTCCTGATTCTTAAAGTTCGCGGACTTCCGAACCACCACACGAGCGGCGCGGCGAATCGTGGACTAAGCGCTGGCGAGTGCCGCATGCTCTCTATTGTGTGCGCCGCCAGCGTTCCTAAATGAGTGACCGGTCCCGAGGGCACGGGACGGATCGAGCCGCCGACCAACACAGGTTTCAAACCATGCGCGACCCCGTCGATACCTACATGAACTACCTCGTCCCGATGGTGGTCGAGCAGACGAACCGCGGCGAGCGGTCGTATGACATCTATTCGCGCCTGCTCAAGGAGCGCATCATCTTCAGGACCGGCGGCATCGACGATGGCGTCGCGACGCTGGTGGTGGCGCAGCTTCTGTTCCTCGAGGCCGACAACCCGAAGAAAGAAGTCTCGATGTACATCAACTCGCCAGGCGGCGTGGTGACGTCGGGAATGGCGATCTACGACACCATGCAGTTCATTCGTCCGGCGGTGTCGACGCTGTGCATCGGGCAGGCCGCCTCGATGGGTTCGCTGCTGCTGACCGCAGGTCAGAAGGACATGCGTTTCGCGCTGCCGAATGCCCGCATCATGGTTCACCAGCCCTCCGGCGGGTTCCAGGGGCAGGCGACCGACATCATGTTGCACGCTCAGGAGATCCTGAATCTTAAAAAGCGCCTCAACGATATCTACGTGCATCATACCGGCCAGTCGTTGAAGAAGATCGAGGACGCGCTCGAGCGCGACACCTTCCTGACCGCCGATATGGCCAAGGATTTCGGCCTGATCGACAAGGTGATCGAGAAGCGGCCCGAAGAGATGCCGACGACGCCCGCCAAGGGCTGAATGCCTTAAGGTGAGCGGCCCGGCCGCAGCGGTGGCCGCCGAGGTTCCGAGTACCCGGATAGGGCGTCCCTGGAGGCCCTTTCCGCGCCTCAATCCCCGTGGTAACTCGGAATTTGGTGCGTCGCGGGGACCGGCCTCCGGCGCGGAGGCGGGTCCGGGATAGAGCGTATGGCGGACACAGTTATCATTAATGAATTGTTGATTGTCCGGTCCGTACCATGCTTCGTTAGCGATCGAATGGTGTTTCATGTTCGGTCGAAAGGGGATGTTAGTTCCGGGCCGGCTATGACAAGTTTGATAACGCGCCGTGTGTGATCAGGCGCCAGGAGACGAGGAATGAGCAAAGTCGGCGGTAGCGATTCAAAGAATACGCTCTACTGCTCGTTTTGCGGCAAGAGCCAGCATGAGGTGCGCAAGCTCATTGCCGGGCCGACCGTGTTCATCTGTGATGAGTGCGTCGAGCTGTGCATGGACATCATCCGCGAGGAGAACAAGTCCTCGCTGGTCAAGTCGCGTGACGGCATCCCGACGCCGAAGGAAATCTGCAAGGTCCTCGATGACTACGTGATCGGTCAGATGCATGCCAAGCGCGTGCTCTCGGTCGCCGTGCACAATCACTACAAGCGGCTCAATCACCAGACCAAGCACAACGACGTCGAGCTGGCGAAGTCGAACATCCTGCTGATCGGCCCGACCGGTTCGGGCAAGACGCTGCTGGCGCAGACGCTGGCGCGCATCCTCGACGTGCCGTTCACGATGGCGGATGCCACGACGCTGACCGAAGCCGGCTATGTCGGCGAGGACGTCGAGAACATCATCCTCAAGCTGCTGCAGTCGGCGGACTACAACGTCGAGCGCGCGCAGCGCGGCATCGTCTACATCGACGAGATCGACAAGATCAGCCGCAAGTCCGACAACCCCTCGATCACCCGCGACGTGTCGGGGGAGGGCGTGCAGCAGGCGCTGCTCAAGATCATGGAAGGCACGGTTGCCTCGGTTCCCCCGCAGGGCGGGCGCAAGCATCCGCAGCAGGAGTTCCTGCAGGTCGACACCACCAACATCCTGTTCGTGTGCGGCGGCGCGTTCTCCGGCCTCGACAAGATCATTTCCGCGCGGGGGAAATCCACGTCCATCGGCTTCGGCGCCAAGGTGACGGCGCCCGAGGACCGCAAGCAGGGCGAGATCTTCCGCGAGGTCGAGCCCGAGGATCTGCTGCGCTACGGCCTGATCCCGGAATTCGTCGGCCGCCTGCCGGTGGTCGCCACGCTCGAGGATCTCGACGAGGCGGCGCTCAAGCGCATCCTCACCGAGCCGAAGAACGCGCTGGTCAAGCAGTACCAGCGCCTGTTCGAGATGGAGAACATCGATCTGTCTCTCGCAGAGGAAGCGCTCGGTGCGATCTCGCGCAAGGCGATCGACCGCAAGACCGGCGCACGCGGCCTGCGCTCGATCATGGAAGGCATTTTGCTCGACACCATGTTTGAACTGCCGAGCCTCGAGGGCGTTGAGGAAGTCGTGATCTCGCGCGAAGTGGTCGAGGGCACCGCACGGCCGCTCTACATCTACGCCGACCGGTCGGACCGGACGGCCGAAGCCTCGGCTTCGGCCTGAGCGGGGCACACCCCGGACCATGCCGGAATGCGGCGCAATCAGCGCCGTACGCTTCGTGTCAACACGGTTTTTTGCCCGGTTTCATGGGGTTGCTTGACACGCCCCGGTGTCGCGCCCACCTAATGTGTTCGGAAGACTCAAGCTATGATTCCGGCTCGGACACCGTCCGAATTGCGTGTCGCAAGCGTCGCGCAAGGCGGCCGAGTTCTCATCTCCGGAATCTTCATCGGCACTTCACTGCGGCTGCACCACTGTGGGCTGCGGAGAAGGGGCACAACAACAAGGATATCAGACCATGACCGCCTCCAAGCCACGGCCGGCCCCGGTTCCGGGGGAAACGCGCGCTTACCCGGTGCTGCCTTTGCGCGACATCGTGGTCTTCCCGCACATGATCGTTCCGCTCTTCGTCGGGCGCGAGAAGTCGATCAAGGCGCTCGAAGAGGTGATGAAAAGCGACACGTTCATTCTGCTCGCGACGCAGAAGAACGCCTCGGATGACGATCCGAAGACCGACGCGATCTTCGAGGTCGGCACGCTCGCCAGCGTGCTGCAGCTGCTCAAGCTGCCCGACGGCACCGTGAAGGTGCTGGTGGAGGGCGCGGAGCGTGCCAAGGTTCTGGGCTACAACGAACGTCCGGATTATTACGAGGCGAACGCCATCGTGCTCGGCGACGAGATGGGTGATCGCGTCGAAGCCGAAGCCATGGCGCGCTCGGTCGTGACCGAGTTCGAAGGCTATGTGAAGCTGAACAAGAAGGTCTCGCCCGAGGTCATCGGCGTCGTCCAGCAGATCGAGGACTACGGCAAGCTCGGCGATACCGTCGCGTCGCATCTCGCGGTCAAAATTCCCGACAAGCAGGCGGTGCTGGAAACCACCACGATCGCGGCGCGCCTCGAAAAAGTGCTCTCCCTGATGGAGAGCGAGATCTCCGTGCTGCAGGTGGAGAAGCGCATCCGCACGCGCGTCAAGCGCCAGATGGAGAAGACCCAGCGCGAGTATTATCTCAACGAGCAGATGAAGGCGATCCAGAAGGAACTCGGCGACGAGGAAGGCCGCGACGAGTTGGCCGAGCTCGAGGAGAAGATCAAGAAGACCAAGTTCACCAAGGAAGCGCGCGAGAAGGCGACCCACGAGCTCAAGAAGCTGCGGCAGATGTCGCCGATGTCGGCTGAAGCGACCGTCGTGCGCAACTATCTCGATTGGCTGCTCTCGATCCCGTGGGCCAAGAAGTCGAAGATCAAGAAGGACCTCGTGGCTGCCCAGGAAGTGCTCGATCACGACCACTACGGGCTCGACAAGGTCAAGGAGCGCATCGTCGAGTATCTGGCGGTGCAGAGCCGCGCCAACAAGCTGACAGGTCCGATCCTGTGCCTGGTCGGTCCGCCCGGCGTCGGCAAGACCTCGCTCGGCAAGTCGATCGCCAAAGCGACCGGCCGTGAGTTCGTGCGCGTGTCGCTCGGCGGCGTGCGCGACGAGGCCGAGATCCGCGGCCACCGGCGCACCTATATCGGCTCGATGCCCGGCAAGATCATCCAGTCGATGCGGAAAGCCAAAAGCTCGAATCCGCTCTTCCTGCTCGACGAGATCGACAAGATGGGCGCCGATTTCCGCGGCGATCCGTCCTCGGCGCTGCTCGAGGTGCTCGATCCCGAGCAGAACAATACGTTCAGCGATCACTACCTGGAGGTCGACTACGATCTATCGAACGTGATGTTCATCACGACGGCGAACACGCTCAACATTCCGCCGGCACTGATGGACCGCATGGAGATCATCCGCATCGCCGGCTACACCGAGAACGAGAAAGCCGAGATCGCGCGCAAGCATCTGATCCCGCACGCGATCACCAAGCATGGCCTCGACGCCAAGGAGTGGTCGATCGACGATGATGCGCTCAAGACCCTGATCCGGCGCTACACCCGCGAGGCGGGCGTGCGCAATCTGGAGCGCGAGATCTCCACGCTCAGCCGCAAGGCCGTCAAGGAGCTGATGCT
>JBBWZU010000102.1:0-3795 GCA_039649225.1 Hyphomicrobiales bacterium
GAAATTCGCCGTCGAAGTCAGTGCGCCCTGCGCGCTGTCGAGATTGCCGACGCCGTAGGCGAGGATGTTCTTCGGCATGAACTGGGTCTGGCCGAATTCGCCGTGCATCGAGCCGCGGGTGGCGGCCGTGAGCACGCCGCGTTCGATCAAGGCCAGCGCCGCATAGAGCTGGTCGGTGAAATATTCCGAGCGGCGGCAGTCGTAGGCCAGCGTCGCCACCGCAGAGAGCATGTTCTGATTGCCGCGCTGGGTCCCGAACGCCGTCTCCATGCCCCAGATGGCGAGCAGCGGGCCCGGCGGCACGCCATAACGCTGCTCGATCGATGCGAACAGGGCCGCGTGGGTCTGCTTGAGCACGCGCCCGCGCGACACGATGGTGGCGGCGCCGCGCTTGATCAAAAACTGGTCGAGCGAGAGCTTGAAACTCTTCATGCCGCGGTCGGCCGCGATCGTGGCGGTCGCGTAATTCGTGCCCATGAGCGCCGCGATGCCGGTGGCACCGACGCCCTTGGCCTTGGCCTCGCCGGCGAAGGCCTGCTTCCAGCTCTCGAAGCCGGCGGCGGAGCTGCCGCATTGCGCGGCGCGCGCCGGCCCACCCATGGCGAGCGCCAGGAGGGCCGCGGCCGCGGTGATCAGATATCGGTTCTGGTTCATGCGCCTGTCGTATCACATCAACTGTGACGAAACACTGGCAGCCAAAACAGGTTCCCGGCTGCCACTCGCAAATAATGTCGCCCCAATATTGACCGTTCGGCGGATTTCCGATATAAGAAAAATACGCCCGTGGTCTGAAAAGCCGCGGGCGTTTCTCGTTTCAGCGCTGTTCCTGAGCGCGAAGGCCGCCGGTGCGGCGAAGAAAGAGCGGCCGCGCTTGCCCGGACCTATACGGCGGGTCCGCACAGATCGATCAATTGATTGGGCCAAGGTTTCGGCGAGAGCTCCGCAACCATGCCGCCGCGATAAACGAATGTCTTCCATTGGCCATCCGTGTCGAGGAAGCGCGTTTGATTCTGCATGGGCGTGTAGCCGCTGGATGCGTAAACGCGCGGCTCGAAAGCGAACAGAATCGCGAATGGAATCGACCGCCCTTGCAGGTGCTCGTGAGCGTGCCGAACCAGGCGCCGCGCGAGACCCGAGCCTCTGCGATCGGCCGCGACGGCAATCTCGCCAATCAGGCCGACGAACAGGGTTTCTTCCCCGATCCTGATCTGACGCTCGTAGAGGGCGAGATGTCCGATCGCACGCCGATCTTCGGTCAGCAGCATCGTGGTGGTGGGAAAACCGCGCCGGGCGTAGTAGTTGCGCAACTCGTCCGGAGCCCCGTCCGGGTAGGCCTCATTGAGCAGCGCGTGAACATCCGCCGCAAATGCGCTGTTCGCCTCAATGTGGCTTGTCGTGATCAACTCAATCATCAGGATAGCTCCACGCACCACCTGGATACCAGGCTAACATGCATTGCCCCGCCGGGTGAACCGAACGGGGACAGGTCCGTACTAATCAAATGAGCGGACTGTGCGCCTTCCGTCGGGAGGCGAGGGGAGCTGGCGCGCGCTGCGCGACGGTAGCGGGACGTTCATTGACGCCACGGGGAGGTTTTGATGGACAAGTTCAGCGAAGCTTACAAGAAGCTCCGCGATGTAATCACGCAGCAGACCTACCAGGAGGAATGGGAAAAGTTCATCTGGGAGAGCGGCAAGGCGCAGAAGCTGCTCGGCGAGAACGGGCTCAGCCTGAGCGGCGCCGAGCTGCTGGATGAGGTCCGCTTCCGCCTGATGAAGACCGAGGCGGCGAAGCGGCCGCAGGCGATGCTCGATGCCTGCGCCTCCGCCGACACGACCGGCTCGGTGGCCGACCGCGCCGCCGCATTAAAAATGCTGGCGCATCTCTATCAGGAGATGAACCGCGGCGGGCAGGACGTCTGGGTCTATGCGCCGCCGAAAGCCTACACCACCTGGATCTTCGACGAGATCAAGGGGACCACGGACAATATCAAGACCAAGCTTGCCGCGAACAACGAGGTCTATTCCGGCGCCGACCGCACGGTGATGATCAGCGCGCTGGATCAGGCGCGCAAATGGTCGCTCGACGCGGTCACCAAGCTGGCCGCCGCGGACGCCGCCACCAAGGGCGTGGTCAGTCGCTGGTTCGCCGACGCCGACACCAGCGACGCCGATCTCACCAAGGCGATGGCGACGCTCAAAGACGGCTACAAGACCATCGCCAACCTGTGCAGTTCCTCGCGGCTGGTCTTCTCCGACGACCCGCTCGACCGGGTCAAGGTCTACAATGCGAAGACCAACAAGGTCGGCTGGGACGACTGGGCGTTCGTCAAGACCTCCGAGAAGATGGACGTGGTCTACATCCAGGGCGCCTTCCTCAAGGCCGGCGCCACCGGCAAGATCTGGAAATGCGCGCTGACCATCGTGCACGAGCTCTCGCACCGCGAGGTCAAGACCGATGACATCATGTATGATTATCAGGGACTGAAGCCGGACAAGAGCAAGTTCCCGCACGCGAAGGCGCTCAAGAACGCCGACAGCTGGGGCTATTTCGCGACCGACCTCGCCGGCTGCCTGGCCGAGACCGATCGCAACAGCACGCTCAAGGTCGCGGCCTGAGGGCAAGCAGCGGGAGAGCAGAATGGCCAAGAAGCGCAGCGCGCCCGATCCCGTCGAACCGGTGCGGTCCGGCGGCATCCGCTACGAGGCGATGCCCTGGGGCAAGGCGCGCGGGCTCGAGCAGAACGGCGGCTACGTGGCCGCCTTCGACGAGAAGACCGGCAAGGAGCTCTGGCTGCTCAAGGTCTATGACGTCACCTATGACGGCGACATGGAGGCCGACAAGCAGGATGTCTTCATCACCGACCTGGAAATCGATCGCGAGGGCCGCCGCCTGACGGTGGAGAGCGAGGCCGGCGATCGCTACGCGGTCGATCTTGCCAGCCGGACGGTCTCCCCGGCATGATCGCGCGTCTGCTCGCCGGCGCAACGATGCTGATCGCGGCGGCGGTGCCGGCGCAAGCCAAGCGGCTCGCCCCGGATCCGGTCGCGCCGGTCTCGTTCGAGGGCCGCCGCTACGAGGCGATGCCCTGGGGCAAGGCCCGCGGGCTCGGCCAGAACGGTGGCTACGTGGCGGCGATCGACGAGGCGAGCGGGCGCGAACTTTGGATCCAGCGCATCTACCGCATCCGCTACGACCGCGGGCTGGAAGGCGACAAGCAGGACGTGTTCATCACCGGCCTGACGCTGCTGCCGGCAGCGCGCGCGCTGACAATCGAGAACGAGCGCGGTAAGCGCTACCGGCTCGACCTTGGCACCCGAAAGGTGACGCCGGAGTGAGCATGGCGGAGCTCAAGAATGTGCTCTGGATCATGTGCGACCAGCTTCGCCATGATTATCTCGGCTGCACCGGCCACCCCACACTGAAGACGCCGAACATCGATGCGATGGCAAAGCGCGGCGTGCGGTTTTCCAACGCCTATGTGCAGTCGCCGATCTGCGGCCCGTCGCGGATGTCGTTCTATACCGGCCGCTACATGCGCTCGCACGGCTCGCACTGGAACGGCTGGCCGCTGCGCATAGGCGAACCAACGCTCGGCGATCACTTGAAGAAGATCGGCGTCCGCAACGTGCTGGTCGGCAAGACGCATATGGCGCCGGACATCGAAGGCCTGAAGGCGCTCGGCATCGCGCCGGATTCCCTTATCGGCGTGCATGTCGCCGAATGCGGCTTTGAGCCCTATGAGCGCGACGACGGATTGCATCCCTCGCAGCGTCCACGTCCGCGCTATGACAC
>JBBWZU010000103.1:0-3689 GCA_039649225.1 Hyphomicrobiales bacterium
ACATCAGATGCAGCGCGCGCTTGCCTTGCGGCGAAAGATCGACATGCACGCCGGCCAGGCTGACGACCGACTGAAAGCCCGCCGAGGTATGGATCGGCACGCAGAAGCCGTGCGGCATCCCGGCATCGGCCGCCTCGCTCATCACCTTCTTTGCGCTCGGCCAGGTCGCCGCATCATAGGCCGCATCCTTCCACTCGAACGGGCCGATGGACCGAAAGCAGTGGGCGCCGACCGGATCGTCCTTGATGAGATTGTTCTTGAAGTAATGGCTCGACCAGCTTGGGTCCCAGCCATTGAGCAGCATCATCTCTTCCAGCCGTCCCCCGGGCATCGGCAGCCCGGTGATGACCCAGGCGCTGAATCCGAACTTTGCAAACTCCCGCCCCATGCGTTCGATCACCGCATGCTGTTCGGTCATGCCCTCGATCTCGTCGATGAAATCAAATGCCGCATGGCCGGTGTCGAAGATCTCGTCGTCCATCCGATGCCCTCTACTCATGGTCCGGTGGAATTGAATCAACATCAATCCCGCTCATCCCCGCGGAAGCGGGGATCCAGGGCCAAGGAAAGCAAGATCTGGATTCCCGCGTGCGCGGGAATGAGCGGAACATGCTGTAGTGCGGTTTTGAATGCACGCCGTTCTCACGCCACCGCGCTCTGGCTCTCCCGATCGACCATCGCCTCGAGAAGGTCCGCCACCCGCCGCCGCATGCCCGGGTCGGAAATGCGCGCGAGCGCACGCGCGATCCGGATCCCTTCCGGCGTGCTCAGGGCCTCGGTCACGGCCTGGAGGCCATTATTGGCGTTCCGTGACTGGTCGCTTGCCGCGTCATTCTCGAAAAAGAACGACACCGGCACCGAAAGGATTCTTGCAGCATCGCTCAGGCGGCTGGCGCCGACGCGGTTGCTCCCCTTTTCGTATTTTTGCACCTGCTGGAAAGTCACCCCGAGCTCATTGCCGAGGCGCTCCTGGGACAATCCGGCCGCAAGGCGCGCCGTGCGGATGCGCAGCCCGACATGAACATCGACAGCGTTGGCTTGCTTGTTTCCCACGGCACGACCTCGATCGCGTGAACCTACCTCATCCTTCGGCCCATAGTTGTCATTTTTTGGGTCGGTGACCCAGACGCATCGCCCACTTGCCGAGAGGATCGCACAAACAAAGACGGCGCGGTTGCCCGCGCCGTTTTGCCGTAACCCCTTGGTATCGAAGTTCGGTTCAGCGCGCCTCAGCCAGATAGCGCGGCGGCTTTTTCCCAGCGACGCGATGCCGGCGCGGCTCGGAAGCCTGCCGCGTCGTGCCGGCGGGCACCGACGCATAGGTGCTGTTGCCGCTCACCGCGGAGAAATGCGTAAGGAAGCCGCAGGCGCCGACGCCCGCGTAATTCGACACGCGCTCCACGATGCCGACCAGCACGTAGCGCTTGCCGTCGAACTTGGCGACCGGGCCGCCCGAGTCACCCATGCACGCGCTGGCGCTGATCGGTCCGCGCCGTTTGGGATCGACGAGGCCACCGTATTTGCCGTCGGCGATCAGGCGCGCTTCCTTCAGCCCGGCCGAATGCATGCGCTCGCTCTCATGCGCGGTGCCGTAACCCGCGATGGTGAAGGTTCCGTCCGTCCCGGCGGCGCCGGTTTCAATCGGCACGATGCTGGCCGGAAGCGGGCTCGCCAGCGTGAGCTGCGTGACCTGGCCGGTGGCGCGGTGGCCGGCGACCGCGATCTGCCGCCCGGCGGCG
Organism: Hyphomicrobiales bacterium; assembly: GCA_039649225.1. Lineage (GTDB taxonomy): Bacteria > Pseudomonadota > Alphaproteobacteria > Rhizobiales > Xanthobacteraceae > PALSA-894. The sequence goes on from JBBWZU010000103.1 coordinate 1,740, forward strand.
ATCACGTAAAACGGCCCGGTTCCCTCGACGCAATGGTTGGCGGTCAGCAGCGTGTCGCGCCCGATCACGGTTGCGGTGCACAAGAGATTGTGCCCGACGAGCTTGACCACATGGCGGCTGATGCCGCCGGCCGACTGGCCTTTCATCACCGCATGCGCCGTGCCCGGTGAAAAAAGAAAAGCGGCCGAAGCCGCCAAAACCATCGTCAGTGCCGGTACTTGTCCACGGAGCTTCGCGATCGCCGTGAGGTTTCCAGAGAGCCGCATGAATGATGACCCCTCGTGCCAAACTTGTTGTTTAAGCTTTAAAGTCGACCCGGAGCTCACCTTGCCGCGTTCATGTCGCGAATTTCAAGATTAAAGTTGGTTCCCTAGTATTTTTGCGGTCCCCCTGATCCATTCCAGATACAGCGTGAGCGGCGTCACGCCGGTCAGTCCGCCGCAACCGGCCGAGTTCCTGGGGCCAGTCGACCAGCTCACGACACCGATGATGACCGGGTTTGGTGCGATGCGAAAGACCGGCGCGCCGGAATCTCCATTGCAGGCGCCAAGCCCGGCGCTCTCGCCTTGGGTGGCCGGATCGAACAGGCGGATCTGCAAGGTTCCGGGTTTCCCGGTCGCCACGAGTGTCGCGGCCCGCGCGGTTCCGCCGGATTTGCCGTCGCCATTGATCGCGACTCCGGTTCCGGCAACGAGGAATGAGTCGCCGAGCGCGACCGCGATGCCGGCGGGGCCGAGCATTGCGGGCGCGACGCGCGCCAGCGGGATGCTGAGCTTGAGCAGCGCGACGTCCGCGCCGGCGCGATGTTTTTTGGGATCGAATGTCGGGTGCGCCTTGATGCTGGCGATGTCGCGCAGCAGCGGCCGGCGCGCTGCATCGAACTCGACGATCTTGTAGCCGGCGCCCGGCAGCACGCAGTGCGCCGCGGTCAGCACCAGGTCGCGCGCGAGCGCGACGCCGGTGCAGGAGTTGCCGTGTGAGCCGACGATCACGACGACGGACCGTCCGATCGCATCGGGCGCCGACTCCGCGCCGCCGACCATGGCGGGCGCTTCGACGTATGAGACGAGCAGGCAGGCGAGGGCGGTAATCATGCGCATCCCGCGCATCAGCCCGCCCGCGCGCGCCGAGTCAATTGATCAAGTCGATCGATCAAGCGATTCAAATGGTTCCGCTTTCTCGTTCTTAATTTGGTCCAGCCGAGGAACCAGGTTCTCGTTAGGAGAACCGCGTAGTGAGGAGCGAATAGGGAGTAGCGAATAGTGACTGGGCCGTGTCTTGCGGACAGCGGCGCGAGCTTCACAGACCGTAACGGTGCTCACCACTTCCTATTCGCTACTCACTATTCGCTACTCGCTATTCGCTCTCTTCCGCACCGTCACGGTGACGGAAATGCCGCACCCCATCGAATTGAGGGGGAACAGGCCGCCGCGTCCTAGGATCACAGGACGCGAACAGTCCGCGCGCTCGGTATCCGACACATCAGTGTTTGGAATCGAGCAGAAGGCGGACATCGACATGAAGAAGATGTGGGGCGTGAGCACTTTGACGCTGCGGCGCGCGATTGCGCTGATGCCGTTGGCGGCGCTGGCCGCAACCATCGAGCGCGCCGAGGCCGCGTGCGACATCACCTCGCCGGTGAACACCGCCACCATCACCTGCAGCGGAACGACGACCGACGCGAACGGCACCACGGGCTTCGGCGGCCCTTTCGATTTCGGCAACACCTACAATATCCTCTCCGGCGCATCGATCATCGGAACGGACATCGGGTTGCAGTTCAACAATTTCGGCCTCTCCTTGAAGGATGCCGGAAGCGTCAACAATAACGGAACGATTACCGGAGGTGCTGTCGGCATCGATAGCGGATCCGCCGCCGCCACCATCACCAATAACGGCACGATCTCGGGCACCGGTGCGAACAGTGTCGGCATTCAGAACAATGCCACT
>JBBWZU010000162.1:0-4322 GCA_039649225.1 Hyphomicrobiales bacterium
CCCGGGGATTTGTCGAAGTTTGACCCAGCCCACCGTTCCGATTTCCCCGGCAGGATCAAACGACATGTATGGCAAGCGACCGACGATGACCTCAATGCACGGCATGGTCGCGGCCGCGCATCCGCTGGCCGCGCAGGCTGGCGCCAAGATGCTGGCAAGTGGCGGAAACGCCTTCGATGCCGCGGCTGCGACCGCGGCGGCGCTCAACGTGGTCGAGCCGTTCATGTCGGGCCTTGCCGGGCTCGGTCTGGCGACGTGTTACGTCGCCAATGAGAAACGAGTACGGACGCTCGATTTCGTGCCCAGGGTACCGTCCGCGCTGCCGGTGGAGCGATTTTCACGGCGCGAGGATCTGCAACGCGGGCCTTTGTCGGTTGCGGCACCCGGCAACTTTGCCGGTTGGGCCGAGCTGGTTCAAACCTACGGCCGCAAGCCACTGGGCGATGCGCTCCAGCCGGCCATCGCGCTCGCGCGTGATGGATTTGCGCTCGCCGAGTTCGGCATCGCGGAGTTCAACGAACAGCGTCCGCTACTCAAGGCCTACGGGTTCTACGGCGACTGGGCCAAGAACTATTCGGGCGAGCCGGTCGTGCTCGGGCAGATCTTGCGGCAACCGGACCTGGCGCGAACCCTCGAGGCGCTGGCGAGCGAGGGGCCGGCGCTTCTCTATGGCGGCGCGCTCGGCCGGACGATCGTCGAGCATCTGCAAAAGATCGGCGGATCGCTGACGCTGGACGATCTTGCGGCGGTCAAGCCGGCCTGGAAGGAGCCGTTGACGGCGGCGTATCGCGGCTTGCTCATCAATACCTTGCCGCCGCCCTGCGAGGGATTCCAGTTCCTGCTCACGCTGCGGATTCTCGAGCGGTTCGATCTGGCGCGGCTGGCGCACAATGGCGTCGAGCATCTCGATACCGTGTGGCGCGCGATCCGGCTGGCGGCCGGCGTGCGGATCACCAGCAACGATCCTGATCCCGCCACTCTCGCGGCGATCTTGTCGGACGCGAACGTGGAGCGCCTTGCAGCGCGTGTCCGCGACGGCAAGCCGATCGAGGGACCGACCGAGCAGTGGACCGCGCCGGTTGCCGACATGGCGCTGGCCGAGCATCACACCACGTCGTTTTCGATTGCGGATCGCGATGGCAACATCATTTGCATCACGCAGAGCCTCGGCAGTCCGTTCGGCTCCGGCGTCGTCGTTCCGGGCACGGGGCTCTGCCTCAACAACTTCCTTTATTGGGCCGACCTCAATCCGAACAGCCCGAACCACACCTCGCCGGGCGATGCGCTTCCGATGTGCATGGCGCCGACGATATCGTTGCGCGACGGCAAACCGGTGCTGGCCCTGGGCACGCCCGGCAGCTACGGCATTCTGCAGACGCAGGCACAGGCGATGGTGCAATATGTCGACTACGGCCGGCCGTTGCAGGATGCGATCGAACAGCCGCGGGCAAGGCTCTGGGACGGACGCGTGGTGCAACCCGAGACGCGGATCGCGCCCGACGTTCTCAAGACCCTCAGCGCACGTGGCCACGCGATTCAGCCGGGCGAGGCCTGGACGATGAAAGTGGGCGGCATGCAGGCCGTCGCGCTCGATCCCGCGACGGGATTGATGACCGGCGCCTGCGATCCGCGCCGCGACGGCTATGTGGCGACAGGGTAGGACGACTCTCTCAACGCGTCATGGCCGCGGCGCTAGTGGTGCTTCATCTGCGGCGTGACCGGCGGCAGCACCTGCACGATCGTCATCATGCCGCGATCCTCATGCGCCAGGATGTGGCAGTGAATGACCCACAGCCCGGGGTAGTCGACGAAGCGGCTGCGCATGCGGAAGAAGCCCGGTACCGTCACGGCGGTCGTGCCGCCCGTCGGCGTCATGTTCCGCGCTGTCGGTATCGGAAACACGTCCCACCAGATCGCCCAGCGCTGCTTGGGGTTGTGACAGTCCTTCCAGGTGTCCGGATCGCTGAGGTTGAGCTGGCACTGCAGCTTCGGATACGTCGGCGGATCGGTCACGTATTTGTCGAGCTGCTTGGTCGGGTCGGTGGGGTCGGTGATCTGCTGGCTCGGATCGAACACCTCGACGACCTGGAACGGATTGACATGAATGTGGAACGGATGATCGATGGGACCGGCTCCGGTCCCGGCCGACGTTGTGTTCATCACCTTCCATTCCTCAACGGAGCTGAGGAATGTGGTGATCCCGATGCCGGTTTCGCTGAACTGCTCGCCGTTGAGCGTGTGCTGGTGCGCGCTGCCCTGTGTCTTCGAATCGAACACGAACATGCGCTTGGGTGAATAACGCACTTCGTCGTCGGTGATGTCGGCGAGGAAGCGCGGAAAGGCCGGCGCGCGCGGGATGAATTGTGTCCGCTTCACGTTCTCCGGAGGGATGCCAGATACTTCGACCGACAGCAGCGTGACGGCCGTGGTGTTCTTGAGCCTGGAACTCGAGTTGTTCGGCTTGACTTGGACATTATAAGGCGCGCTCCCCGGGTTGGTCGGCGCCTTGACCAGCAGATCCACCCGGTTGCCTGACGCCACCATCAGGGAGATGTTTTGGCTGTTCTGGTAGTTGGTCTCGAAGAACTGCACGCCGTCCTGCGCGAGCTGGCGCCACGCGAAGTCGGTCTTCGGATCATAGTCCTTCTTGGTCGCGTCGAGCTTGGGCGGGCCGACGAAAAACGCGGCGCGCTGCCCCGATGTATTGACGATGCGCCACAGCTGCACCTCGCCGGGCCGCATGGTCAGCTTCGGCTGCGCGCGGCCGTTCACGGCGAACGGTTCCGGCCCGCCGCTGCCCCGCGCGAGGTTCGGCGTCACGCCGAGCTGATTGATGACCAGCACCGGCTGCGTGCGCGTCCACAGCGGCGTCTGGCTATCGCCGTAAAAGGCATTGAGCTCGTCGTCGTACTTGCCCTCGATGATGAACGCGCCGGTCATGCCGTTGGCGACGTTGAGCGCCGTCGAGCCGTGCTTGTGCGCGTGGTACCAGTGCGTCCCGGGGGCCTGTCCCATTTTCAGGCCGCTGGCAGGCGGCCAGTTCGGCGTCTTGTATTCGGGGATCTGGAAGCAGAACGGGTACGCGCCGACATAGTACTGCGGCCAGAGATTGCCGTCGATTTGCTGCTGGTTCGACGGCCAGAGCTGTTGCGCCGGGGATTTGGCCGGCGGGAAATAGGGTGTCGTGCCGTTGTCGTAGGCCTTCAGCAGCTTTTCCTGGTCTTGCGTCCATGCCGGCGGAAGATCCTTCCAGGTGTACGGCCACTCGGACAGCACGTTCGGTTTGAGCTGGGCCTCGCAGTCGGCGAAGAACTTGGTGAACGATGCGGCGACGCTGTCGCCGGTCACGATCGGCTGGTTGTTGGTCCGCGGAGAAGGCCGGATTTGCAGAAAGACATTATCGCCGGTCGAGGTGGGATTCACATGTGTCCCATGAAAATGAATATTCGCGGTGCTCGACCCATGCAGGCAGTTGGGAAATGAGTCGCTCACGCTGGCCGGGTAGCCGGAGGAGAACTGGTCGCACGAATTGGCATTGTCGCCGCGGTCCAGCGTGTTCGGATAGTTGAGCGGATCCACGTGATTGAGGAACGTGAGCTGGACCATGTCGCCGATCCGCGCGCGCAGCGTCGGGCCGGGGAAACCATCGGGATATTTTGTTCCGACCGGTGACGGGTTCCTATCTTCCGCGCCGGGGAGGACCGGTGGCGGAACAGCGTCCTTGCTGACGAAGTGACGAAGATACTGCAATGCGCAATCCGTGGAACTTCCCAGCCGGCGCAACTCGTCCGTCAGTGTCAGCGTGCCGGCGAGCTTTCCGTTTTGCGAGGCCAGCACGGGGATTCTGTAGAGCGGCTCGCCGGGTTGCAGGCAATCCGCCGGAGGCAGCCTTTGCGCGTGTGCGGCGGGTGTGAGCAGCATGAGCGCGGCGCCGGCCGCGCATGCCGCAAGGAACTGCCTCAACGCGCGGCCGCGAGACAAACTGCGGTGCTTCACGTGTGGCGCGGCCATGTCTTGCTCCCGATCATTCCGCTCGCTTCAAGCGGACCGTGTCCAACCGTCGCGTGCGCATCGCCGGACCGTCGGGTCCGGCCAGCCTGCGCTCACGTGGTGATCGTTATGGTTCCGAACTCATTGCGGTCCGGATGCGTCTTGCAGCGGTAATACAAGGTGCCTTCGGCTCCGGTGACCACCCATGCGGGGCTCGAGCTTTGCTGGGCGGGGATTTCATTCGTGAGCATCGTCGCCGGCATCACGGCAAGAAAATTGTGCTGCGCATCGGTCGGCCAAGGGTGATGCGCCTCCGTGGTATTGTTGCCCCA